>NZ_JBITCL010000025.1:0-101846 GCF_044453165.1 Streptomyces sp. NPDC051740
TGCGGCTGGATCGAGAAGGACTCGCGCAAGAGCCAAGCCGAGTTCGTCTGCGTGTCCTGCGGGTTCACCTGCAACGCCGACGAGAACGCGGCAGTGGGCGTCGCGGCAGGACAGGGCGGGATCCCCCGCCCCCGGCGCACAGCCGGTGCCGGAGGGGTGACAGCGGCCACCAGCCGCTCGAGCGCCCGTGAACCCCAACCCGTCCGGGTTGGAATCCCCCTCCCTTGAGGAGAGGGAGGATGTCAATGGTACAGGCCGAGGCTGACGGGATACAGGTCCTGGTCGGACAGCATCACCATGGGACGGACACGGGTCGACGACCGTGATCCGCGCCTCGCCCTCGCGCAACGTCTTCTCCAGGCCCCACGCGGTGCAGAAGCCCGCGTAACCGCCGTCGGCGACGATCAGGATTTCGCATGGTGTCCTCTGTTCCTGGTCCGTCACTCTGACGGCCGGACAGAAGAACGAAATGTGACATGTGCGGGGCACCTGGGCATGTACTGCCGGCCACAGGGCCCCGGGCCGGACGCCGACACCACAACCGCGCATGCCACGCGCTCGCCGCATGACTGAACATCAGATCCCGTATCAGCGGGGGCTACGAGGCCCAGCGCCTGTGGTAGCGCGGCGACAAGACCGACCGGTAATATCGCGAGCGGCCTGGTGCAGCCAGCCGCTCGCGCCCTTCGGGGTTCGGTGAATGCGCCGTGGGTCGCCTCGCATCGGCTCACCTGAACGCGGCACCAGCCGACAACGCGAGCGTCGGCGAGACAGCCGCGTGGGAAGCCGACGCAATGACGTCCACCAGCACCGACCGTGCCAAGAAGCTTGTCAAGGTCCTGCGTGAGGACCTGGCCGCTGCGGGCATCGAGATCCCGTACAGCCTCGCGCTCGAACTGATCGCCCACCAATTCGGCGCCAAGGACTGGAATGTCCTCACCGCGCTCGCCGGCCGCTCGTCCGCACCGGCCATCGGCCCGGGCGTACCGGTGCTGCGCGTCACGTCCGTCTCCCAAGTGCTGCCGTTCTATCTCGGCTACCTGGGATTCACCCTGGACTGGGAGCATCGCTTCGAACCCGGGCTGCCGCTGTACGTCCAGGTCTCTCGATCCGCAGCGGTCCTGCACCTGTCCGAGCATCATGGGGACGGCAGCCCGCATGGCGTGGCCTGGTTCCCGGTGCGCGACGTTTCCGCGCTGCACAAGGAACTGCTCACCCGTCCGAACGCGCCGGTACGACCAGGAATCGACCCGGACGCGCCCGGAGGGCCGACGATGCAGGTCATCGACCCGAACGGCAACATCCTGCGATTCACGCGGTCGCCATCCGCTCAGTAGGCGGACTCCCGGCGCGCTCCCTCCCACAAACCCGCCCGAAGGCGGGGTACCCACGAAAAGGCTCAGACGGTGAGGAGTACGACCGTTCAGCCGAGGGCGGTCACCTCGACGGCGAGGTCGTTGTCGACGGTGTAGTAGGGGCGTACCGCGGAGCCGCCCGCGGTGATCAGCGGGTACACGAACACCGCCTTGCGGTCCGCCACGTCGTCGAGGAGGCGGCCGACCCTGGTGAGCGGCGCGTCGGCGGCGGGGCGGAGGAAGACGTCCCAGACCCGGCTGTCGGAGGCCACGAGGTCCTCGCCGGCGACGGTGAAGGCGAAGCCGCCGTCCCCCGCCGGCCGTACCGGGACGCCGTGCAGGGTGTCCTTGGTGCCCCGCAACCGCAGCACAGCCTGAGCCCCTTCGGAGAGTCCGGCTCCGTGCAGACGGGCGCGGACCGTCATCGTCCCGTCGGCGATCTCGACGGGGCCCGCCTCCGCGTGGGCGGTGCGCAGCCAGGTCCGTATCGCGAGGAAGCCGTCCTTGGTGGTGTACGGCACCCGGACGGCCACCGGTGACGGCCACGCGCGCGAGCCGCCGTCGACGAGTGCCCGCAGGTCCCGCGGGCCGGGGCGCAGCCGCTCCCGTCCGGCGTCCGGGCCGCTCAGCAGATACGTGTCCCAGCGGCCCTCCGCGAGCCGGGGCAGCGCCTCCAGCACGGCGCGGAACTCGCCGTCGTCGCCGTGGGGTTCGAGGTCGAGGGTGCGGGTCGTCTCCTCGGGCCGGCCCTTCCCGGGGCGCAGCACCAGCAGCAGCCGGGGGTGTGCGGACGCCGGTGGCCGCAGGCGGAAGGTGATCCGGCCGTCGGCGTCGACGGAACAGTGGGTGCGCGGGGCCGTGTTCATCGGCGTCCCTTCCGTACGGTGCGCAGCGCGTTCGACGCGGCGGCGCGGGCGAGGTCGCGGGCGGCGTGGCCCCGGCTGACGAGGGGATGCTGTATTCCGCCGTGCTCCGGGGTGCCGTGCCGTCCGCCGCTCCGGGCCTCGATCGCGTCCCGGAAGAGGCGCTCGGCGTGGGCGACGACCGGGCCGGGGGCGAACCGGTGCGCGTTGGCCACGGCCGCCTCGCCCATGCGGCGGCGGCGCTCGTCGTCGCGCACCAGGTCGAGGAGGGCCGCGGCGAAGGCCGCGCTGTCCCCGACCGGCACCAGCCGGCCGTCCTCGCCGTCCTTGATGATCTCGCCGGGCCCGTAGGGGCAGTCGGTGCTGACGAAGGGCAGTCCGCAGCGCATCGCCTCGACGAGGGTCATGCCGAACGGCTCGAAGTTCGAGGCGGCCGCGCCGATCGAGCCCTTGACCCACTCGGCCTCCATGGGAATCGCCGCGCCCATGAGGAAGACGTTGTTCCACAGGCCGAGCGTCTCGATCAGGGCGCGCAGCCGGTCGTGTTCCTCGCCCTTGCCGTAGATGCGCAGTTGCCAGTCGGGGTGTTCGGCGGCCACCCGGGCGAACGCCTCGATGATCAGGTCGAACCGCTTGACGGGAACCAGCCGGCCGGCCGCCACCACGACCTTGGCGGTGCCGTCGGCGGTGGGGAGCGCGGGGTCGGGGACGCTGTTGGGGAGGGCCTCCACCCGCACGCCGGGCAGCCGCATCTTGCGCCGGTAGGAGTCGGCGTCCGCCTCCGTGACGGTGGTGAGCACGTCGAGCCGGCGGTAGGCGCGGCGCAGCGCGGTGCGCAGCGCGGGCGGATGGTTGTCGAGGGTGAGGTGCTCCTGGCCGACGCGTACGACGTGCTCCGGGGCCTGGAGGGCGAGATGCACGTTGAGCCCCGGCCGGGTACCGATGACGACGTCGGCGTCGATGTCCGCCAGGCACTCGGCGATCCGCTCGTCCGTCAGTTCGCTGTACTGGTGGTGGCGGTACTCGGCGGCGGGGAACACCTTGGCGGGTCTGCCGTGCAGCGGGTGGTCCTTCTCCCTCCGCAGATCCACCAGCGCCCGCAGCCGTACTCCGGGATGCGGAGTGAGATTGGGGTGCTCCCGGTGTCTTAACACCGAGACGATCTCCACCTCGTGCCGTTCGGCCAGCGCGGCCGCCAGGTTGAACGTGGTGGTGATCGTGCCTCCGATCCCATAGGCGTTGTGGATCAGAAAAGAGATCTTCATAGCGGTCCAGACCGCATAAGCCGTTCAGGAGTTGTCTGCTGTTATCAGTTTGTGGCCGCGATGATCACGGTTGTTGAACTGCCGGGTCCCGGCGCTGGATCCGCATGCCGGGGCGGCGGCGGTGGACGGTCAGGTACGTCAGGCCCTCGGGGCCTGCGGTGAGGCTCCGGGTGGAGCCGTGCGGGAGCCAGGTCAGGGCGCCCGCGGGAAGGGGGCGGGGGCCGTCGGGGGCGGTGAGGGTGCCGTGGCCGGCGAGGACCAGCAGGAGGACGTCGAGGTCGGGCTCGCGGTGGGTGTCGACCCCGTGTCCGGGCGGGATGCGCACGACGTTGGCGTCGAGTTGGCGGCCCGGCTCGGCGAGCCCCCACAGGGCGCCGGCGGACGCGCCGTCGAGGGCGGTCAGAGCGGCCGTGTCGCACAGGACCCGCGGGAGCGGAACGTCCTCGCCTGAAACGTCACTGCCTTCTGAGGTCATGGGGTGTCACCGTCCCGGGTGCGTGGACGCGGCGGCCGTCCCCGGCCGCCTTTCAAATGCGAACCTAGCATGCAGATTTGGGCGGTGCCGGTCACGGCCCGTCGTCCATCGCCCATCCGAGCGGGTACGGCTGCGGTTTCGTGGCGGGGGGCTCGCCGCCGGCCTCGTTGAACGCGGTGAGGGCGCCGACCAGCGCCGCCCGCTGTCGTGGGGCCAGCCGCTCGACGATCGCGGCGATCTCGGCGCGGCGCCGCGCGGTGACGTCCTCGACCGTGTGCCGGCCCTCGCCGGTGAGCCGCAGCAGGGTCTCCCGACGGTTGGCGGGGTTGGTCCGCCGGTCGGCGAGGCCGGCCGCGATCAGCCGGTCGACCATGCGCATCGCGGTGGACGGGGCGACGTGGAGCAGGTCGGCGAGCGTGACCAGCTTGGTGGCACCGCGGGTGGAGAGCACCATCAGCATCCGGAACTGCGGCAGCGTCACCCGGTCCTCGACCGCGGCGAGGGAGCGCGCGGACACCGCCACCAGCAGCCGTGAGGCGGTCAGCACCGCACGGGTGACCGCCTCGACGTCGTCCCTGGCCCCGCCGGGGGGCTCGTCCCGATGCATGTGCCCTTTGTACCTCGCGGTGATCGCCGCCCGCTCACCCGGTGGGCGCGGACTCCACGTCCTGGTGGCGGTGATGGCGCGGGAGGAGCATCGCGGCGTCGTCGCCGGGCGGTCCTCCCGCGTGCTGGACCAGGTCCTCGCGCAGGGCCTCCGGGGCGTGGTGCGCGTCGGGTTCCTTCAGCAGGTGCGTGCGCTCGCCCAACGGGTGGAAGCGCCCGTCCCGGTAGCGGGCCTCGGTGACGCCGTCGGTCCAGAGCAGCAGTTGCTCGCCCGGGGCGAACGCCACCCGGCAGGGCTCCGGCCCCCCGGCGCCGTGCGCGGACAGGCCCAGCGGCAGCGCGAACGACGGCGGCTCCGGGAAGTCGGTGCCGCCGTCGCGGCGCAGCGGCATCGGGGCCGGATGGCCGTAGTCGAGGAGGACGCCCTCCTGGCCGGTGCCAATCTCCGCGAGGATCGCGGTGACGAACCGCTCGTCCTCCGGTCCCCGGGCCACGCCGCGCTCCACCCGCTCGCCCGGCTTGACGAGGTCCGGCTCGTCGTAGGCGGCCTCCCGGAAGGCGCCGAGGACCACGGCGGCCGTCTCCACGGCGGCCAGGCCCTTGCCCTGCGCGTCGCCGAGGACGACCCGGACGCCACGCGGCGAGGCCACCACCTCGTAGAGGTCACCGCCGATCCGCGCCTCGGCGACGGCGGACGTGTGGAAGACGGCCACCTGCACGGGCCCGGCGGTCAGCGGCACCGGCCGCAGCAGCACCCGCTGGGCGGCCTCCGCGATCGACCGCACGCCGGCCGGTTCCGCCTCCCGGCGCGAGCGCGTCACCGCGGCGGCGATACCGACGCCGGTGACGCCGGCGAGCGACGCCATGGCGGTGTAGCCGCGGCACGCCGGGAACAACTCGTCGTACGGGCCCGGCCCGGCACAGAGCGGACCTTCATCCGGTCGAGTCCGCACCCGGACCGCACCGTCCCAGCCGCATGTCCGGTTCCGCGGGCCGCTGTTCATTCGTTTTTGCGCTGTGCAATGATCCTGGCGGGATCCTCGAAGGGAATGAACGGACGTGACCGCGCAGAGGCCGGACGACGGCGGGACGCCGGAGGAGCGGGACGGTACGCCGTCGCTGCCCGAGGACGTCTGGCGGCGGTTCCTCACCGACAACGAGCGCGCCATCCGGGCCACCGCCCCCAGGGAGCCCTCCGCGCTGCAGCGGACGCGGCAGCACACCGGCGGCGGCGCGGCGCGGGGGGACGCCGACGTCGAGGCGGTCGGTGATCTGTGGCAGCCGGACGGCCCGTGGGACGGCCCGTCCTGGCGGGAGATGGACGGGCGCGCCCGGCTGCGCCGCGTCGGCCGCGTGGTGGGCACGGCCGCCGCGATCGCCCTGGCGCTGGGCGCGTGGTCGCAGCTGTCCACCGGTGCGGGCACGCCGGCCGAGGGGCCCGGCGACACCGTTCTGCAGCAGTCGGAGGAGATGCCGGCGGAGCTGCCCACGGCGACGTCCCGGTCGCCGGAACCCGCCTCCACGGCCCCGTCCGCCCCCGGCGTCCGGGCCGGCTGACGCGCCCCGGCCACCGTGGTGGGTGACCGGGGCGTGCCCGTGCGGGGTGCGGCTCAGTCGCTCAGTGCCGCGAGGACCACGGCCTTGGCCTCCTCCTGTACCCGGCGGAGGTGCTCGGGACCCTGGAACGACTCGGCGTAGATCTTGTACACGTCCTCGGTGCCGGAGGGGCGGGCGGCGAACCAGGCGCTGTCCGTGGCCACCTTGATGCCCCCGATGGAGGCGCCGTTGCCCGGCGCCTCGGTGAGCACCGCGGTGACCGCCTCCCCGGCCAGGGTGTCCGCGGTGACCTGGGCGGGGGACAGCTTCGCCAGGCGGGCCTTCTCCTCACGGGTGGCCGGGGCGTCGATCCGCTCGTAGGCGGGCTCGCCGAAGCGGGAGGTGAGGGCGGCGTAGTGCGCGGAGGGCGTCTTCCCGGTGACGGCCGTGATCTCGGACGCGAGCAGCGCCAGGATGATGCCGTCCTTGTCGGTGGTCCACACCGAGCCGTCCCGGCGCAGGAAGGAGGCCCCGGCCGACTCCTCACCGCCGAAGCCGAGGGTGCCGCCGGCCAGTCCGTCCACGAACCACTTGAAACCGACGGGCACCTCGACGAGTTCGCGCTCCAGGTCGGCGGCGACCCGGTCGATCATCGCGGAGGAGACCAGGGTCTTGCCGACGCCGGCCGCGGACGGCCACCGCTCGCGGTGCGCGTAGAGGTAGCCGATCGCCGTGGCGAGGTAGTGGTTGGGGTTCATCAGCCCGGCGTCCGGGGTGACGATGCCGTGCCGGTCGGCGTCCGCGTCGTTGCCGGTGGCGATGTCGAAGCGGTCGCGCTGCTCGATGAGGGACGCCATCGCGTGCGGCGAGGAGCAGTCCATCCGGATCCTGCCGTCCCAGTCCAGCGTCATGAACCGCCAGGTCGGGTCGGTGAGCGGGTTGACCACGGTGAGGTCGAGCCGGTGCTGTTCGGCGATCCGGCCCCAGTACGCGACGGAGGCCCCGCCCAGCGGGTCCGCGCCGATCCGTACGCCGGCCGCGCGGATCGCGTCCAGGTCCAGCACGTTCGGCAGGTCCGCGACATAGGTGCCGAGGAAGTCGTAGCGGCCGGTTCCGGGTGCGGCGAGGGCGCGGGCGTACGGGATGCGGCGGACGTCCTCGAGGCCGCCGCGGATGATGTCGTTGGCCCGGTCCTGGATCCAGCCGGTGGCGTCCGAGCCCGCGGGGCCGCCGCTGGGGGGGTTGTACTTGAACCCGCCGTCGGCGGGCGGGTTGTGGGACGGGGTGACCACGACGCCGTCCGCGAGGCCCGTGGTGCGGCCCCGGTTGTGGGTGAGGATCGCGTGCGAGACCGCCGGGGTCGGGGTGTAGCCGTCGGCGCTGTCGATGAGCACCGTGACCCCGTTGGCCGCGAACACCTCCAGGGCGGTGACCCGCGCGGGCTCGGACAGGGCGTGGGTGTCGGCGCCGAGGAAGAGCGGCCCGTCGGTTCCCTGCCCGGCGCGGTACTCGCAGATGGCCTGGCTGGTCGCGGCGATGTGGTCCTCGTTGAACGCGGCCGTCAGGGACGAGCCGCGGTGTCCCGACGTCCCGAAGGCGACGCGCTGCCCGGGGTCCTCGGGGTCGGGGTGCAGTGCGTAGTACGCCGTGACCAGCCGAGCGACGTCGACGAGATCCTCGGGGCCGGCCGGGCCGCCCGCTCGCTCGTGCTGCATGTGCCCACTCCTCCGCAGGGGTTGATTCTTCGCTTGCGGAGACATCTTTCCTCTTCGGGGCCGCACCGCGCGAGTGGGGCCCGGCTCCGCGCCGTACGCCCCGCCGCCCCGGTCGTCAGATCCGGCCGCCGGTCATCCGGGTGAGGGGGCCGTGGGTGTGGCGTTCGGCGCGCCGGCCCACCGCGTAGGAGGCGGCGGTCAGCGCGGTCAGGCCGGCCGCGGCACCGGCGGCGACGAGCCTGCGGTTGGCGATGACCGTCCAGGCGGTCTTGGCGCCGGCGGCGACCTGGCCCGAGGTGGCGACGACCGCGCGGCGGCCCGCCTCGACCCCCTTGGCCGCGGTCTGCGCGGCGCCGCTCGCCGCCTGGGCCGCGCGCCCGGCGCCCGACGCGGCCGCCGACGCCGCGTCACCGGCCTTGCCGGCCGCGGGAGCGGTCGCCTTGTCCGCGGTCTCCCGGGCCTTGGTCGCGGCGGACCGGGCGGACGTGGTCTTCTGATTCGAGTTCTTGTTCTGTTCGCTCATGGACACCGACTTGCCGCTGGCTTCCGCGGCAAACACGTCATGTGGCGCGGGCGGCTACCCGGCCGGGGCCGGTATCCGTTCCAGCACACCGCCCGCGAACACGTCGTACAGCGGCAGCGTTTCGAGGTGGACGTAGCCGATGTGGCAGTCACAGGTGGTGAGGGGGCAGGGGCGGGGGCGCAGCGCCTCGCGGTAGCTGCCGTCGTAGAGGTTGCCGAGTTCGGCGCGGACGAAGTGGCAGCGGCGGACCGTGCCCTCGCCGTCGACGGAGATCACGGACTCCCCCGTGCGGCAGGGCAGGCCCGCACTGGCGTGGGGGCGGCGGCTGTAGGGGAAGAGCGGGTCCAGCGCGGTCCACACACCGGCCTCGGTGTCGTCGTAGGCGCGGCCCTCGGCGGCGTTGACCCACAGGTACACCTTCTCGGGCAGGTCGGCGCGCAGCCGCCGGGCCGCGTCGAGGTGCTCGGGCAGTCCGACGACGCCGACGCTGAACCGGACGCCGAGGCGGTCCAGTTCGCGGCACTTAGCCAGGAAGCGGTCGTAGGGGGTCTGGCCCGGGTGGTACGTGCACCACAGGGCGAGGGTGTCCAGGTCGGCGCCGGCCAGCCAGTCGGTGCGGCAGCTGAGGTTGGTCTGGATGGCGACGCGGCGGATGTGCGGCCGGTGGGACAACCGGGTCAGGGTGTTCCGGTACCAGGAGCGGACCAGACCCTCGCCCCAGGGGGTGAAGAGCAGGGAGAGCCGGTCGGTGGTCTGCGCGTCGGCCCAGTCGGCGAACCTCTCCAGGCGGGCGCGGTCCGCGCGCAGCTGCTCGCGGCTGTCGCGGCGCTTGGCGAAGGGGCAGTAGGGGCAGTCGTAGTCGCAGGAGGCCAGCGGGCCCCGGTAGAGGAGGGTCAGGTCCATCGGCTGCGGTCTCACTTCCGCTCGTAGGCGGCCATGGCGGCCCGCACGGCCGGGGAGAACAGCTGCGGGCCGATGGCGTCGGAGTGGGCCAGGCCCTCGGGGGTCAGGCGCAGGCGCGTGGCGCAGGGACCGGTGTCCTCCTCCAGCCAGCCGCGGTCGGCGAAGCGGGACAGCTCGGCCGGGAAGTCGTCCGCCGGGGTGCGGCCGTCGAACCGGGCGCGGTAGTCGGCGAGGTCGAGGCCTTCCGCCTGGAGCAGGGACTGCAGCAGGTGCCGGCGGCGGGCCTCGCCGGTGTCGACGCGGCGGCCGTACTCGGCGTGGGCGAAGTCGGCGGCGGGGCGGGAGACGTAGTCGTCGACGATGCCGCGGATCTCGTGCATGCCGACGGCGTAGTCGAAGGAGTAGTGCAGGCCTGCGGTGTAGGAGCGGGCGCCGCAGCCGAGGCCGATCATGCCGTCGGTCTGGCAGGCGTAGTCGTCCGCGCCCTGCGGCGGGGCGTCCGCGCGGCGGAACATGCGCATGGACTGCTGCGTGTAGCCGTGGGCGAGGAGGTGGTCGCGGCCCAGGCGGTACAGGCGCAGCCGCTGTTCGTCCCAGGCCGGGTCCGCCTCGCCGGCGCGGCGGCCGAGGCCGGTCAGGGGGCGTATGTAGAGGGGGTAGAGGTAGAGCTCCTCGGGGTGCCAGGCGAGGGCCGCGTCCAGGGAGCGCAGCCAGGTGTGTTCCGTCTGGCCGTCGATGCCGTAGATCAGGTCGATGTTGAGGACGGGGATGCGGGCGTCGCGGATACGGCCGAGGGCCGCCTCGACGTCGGCGCGGCGCTGCGGGCGTACGGCGGCGCGGGCCTCGGTGTCGTCGAAGCTCTGCACCCCCAGGCTGAGGCGGGTGGTGCCGCGCGCGGCCAGCACGTCCAGCCGGTCGGCGGTGGCCGTGGCGGGCGAGGCCTCCACGGACAGCGGGACCGCGCGCAGGTCGGCGCCCATACGGTGTTCCGCGATGTCGCACAGCCGCTGGAGTTCGGCGGCGGTGAGGAAGGTGGGGGTGCCGCCGCCGAAGGCCGCCGTGGCGAACCTCACGGGTTCACGCTCCCCCAGTGCCTCCCGTACGGCGGTCGCCTGCCGGTCCAGGGCGTCCAGATAGGCGCCGGTCAGGCCGTCGGGGGCGCCGATGCGGGTGAACAGGTTGCAGAAGCCGCAGCGGACCTCGCAGAACGGGATGTGCAGGTAGAGGGAGAGGGCGTCCTTGGGTTCGCCGGCCCAGAGGGTGTCGAGGCGGGGGCGGTCGGCGAGTTCGCGGTAGGCGGTCTTGTGCGGGTAGGCGTAGACGTAGCTCTGGTACGGGCTCGCCGGGACGTCGGTGCCGGTCCGGGCAGGGGTGGCGGTGGTGGTCATCGGGCGGCCTCGGCGGGGGTGCGGTCCAGGAGGAAGTGGGCGTAGGGCACGGTCCACACGGACGCGTGGCCGATGCGGTGGCCGGTGTAGCCGTCGTCGCCGTAGGCGGTGCCGTGGTCGGAGCAGACGACGGCGAAGCAGCGGCGCCGGCTGCTCGCGGCGGCGAACAGCCGGCCGATGTGCCGGTCCACGTACTCCAGGGCGGCGGCGTGGGTGGCGCGGGTGTCGCCCTCCTCGCGGGTCGCGCCGGGCCGGTGGAACCAGTTGGGCTGGTGCAGTGCGGCGACGTTGACGAAGAGGAACAGGCGCTGCTCGTCGGGGAGTTCGCGTACGACGTGTTCCGCGCGGGTCACCTGGGCCTCGAACGACGTGGGTGAGGCGACGCCGAACTCCGGTTCCCAGTGGGACTCCTGGAACAGGCCGGGCAGCACCGAGCCGAGCGGGCCCCGCTTGTTGAAGAAGCCGGTCCCGCCGACGCACACCGTGCGGTAGCCCTCCTTCGCGAGGCCGGAGACCAGGTCGGGGGTGTCGTACACGAAGGTGCGCCCGGCCGTGGTCTCGCTGCCGGCGAACCGGGCCGCGAACAGCCTCGGATGCGGGCCGGGGGCCGCGGGTGTCGGCAGGAATCCGGCGAAGATCGCCTGGTGGGAGGCGTAGGTGAAGCTGCCGGGGGCGTGCCGCCGCTCCCAGCGGCCGCCGGGCAGATGGCGGGCCAGGTTCGGGATGCGTCCTGCGGCGGCGAGTTCGGCGGCGACGTCGAAGCGGAGGGTGTCGAGGGTGACGAGGAGGATGTCGTGGCTGCCGACGATCTCGTTCATGTCCGGGTCGTGGTCCGGTGCGGCGGCCCCGTGGGGGCCGGGCGCGGGCGTCGGTTCAGGCGCTGACATGGGTGGTTCCCGTTCTGTACTGGTGGTGCGGGTGGGACGGGGCGGTGGTGCGGCGCAGGACCGCCGCGACCTGGGCCGCGTAGGTGTCGAGGCCCTCCGCCCCGCTGCCCGGCAGTCCGGTGAGGCGGGGCAGCAGGTCGCCGAAGGCGTTGACCTCGCCGACGGCGAACCGGCGCCAGCCGACGGCCGGGAGCAGGTCGACGCCGACGCACAGGGTGCGCGGGAAGCAGGCCGCCGCGCGCTCGCACACGGCGAGGACGTCCGCCCACCGGCCGCCGGCCGCCCCGACGGCGTCGCGCACCGCGTCGAGGTCGCCGCGGGTGCCGCCGAGATGGAGGTTGGTCAGGGGTGAGGCGCTGGTGCGCACGACGGCGTGGGTGGCGCGGCCGGCCACCACCACGACCCGCAGATCGGCGGCGCGGCCCCGCTGGGAGGCCTTGGGCAGCCAGCGCTCCAGGTGGAGGCCGTCGGGGGCGAGGGCGTCCACGACGGCGGCGATGTCCGCCTCCCGCTCGTAGCGGCGCACCGTCAGGGAGTTGAACAGCCTGCCGTCCCCGGTGAGTTCGACGGAGGTGGTGGCCCGGACGCGGCCGCTGCCCGACGCCTCGACGGCGAGCACACCGGAGGCCGAGGAGCCGTGCGCGAGCTTGACGAAGAGTCTCGGCATACGGTGCTCGCGCATCACGGTGCGCACGTCGTCCCAGCCGGTCACCCGTACGGCGTCCGGGCCGGAGGTGGGTGACTCGGGCACGGGGACGTCCGCCGCGTCGAGGACGGCGTGGCAGCGCCGTTTGTCGAACATGACGGCCAGTTCCTCCGTGTCGTCGAGGCGGATGCCGCCCCGCAGTCCGCGCGCCGCCTCGGTGAACCGCGCGTACCAGCGTGCCGAGCCCTCCACGCGGGTGGGGTCCCGGACGTCCCTCAGCAGCCGGTCGACGTCGGGATCCCCGCCGGGCGAGTCGAGCCGGACGGTCTCGTCGGCGGCGAAGTCGGCCCCGCCCTCGCGCAGGACCCGCTCCCAGGGGACCACCCGCGGTGCGGGCAGTCCGGCCGCGCGGGCGGCGTCGGTGAAGAGAGTCGTCCTGCGGTCCCCGGGGTTGCCCACGACGGCGAGGCGCACGGGTGCGCCGGCCCGCCCCGGTTCACTCCCCGACCGCGACATAACGCTCCTCGGGCCGGTGCCTGCTGCGGCGGGCGGGCGTGAGGCCGAGGTCCTGGATGTACGGTCCCAGCGTCTCGCGCACGCGGCGGGTCATCTCCTCGCTCATGAAGTGGTGCCCGAGGTCGAACGCCCGCAGATGGTTCAGCGGCTGCCCCGAGAGCAGCGCGGCAGCCCCGTCGTCGCTGAGCGTGCCCATGCTCAGGTCGAGGGAGTCCAGGCCCGTGACGACGGGCGCGGCGGCCACGGCGGCGGCGATCTCGTCCTGGATGTCGCTGTTGCACAGGCCCAGGTGGGCGAGCCGGGGGCTGCGGTCCAGCATGGCGAGGAGGGCCCGGACGTCGGTCGCGGTGCAGTCACCGCCGTACCAGCTGGTGCCCAGCCAGAGTTCCAGGTGGTGCAGGGCGGGGAGGTCGCAGGCCGCCAGGCCGCGGACCGGCTCGGGCGGCAGACCGCCGGACTCGATGCGCAGCCTGCGCAGCTCCTCGTGCCGCAGCGGCTCGATCACCAGGTTCTCGGCGCCGCGCAGGCCGAGTTCGTACAGACCGGGCCAGGCGCGCGGCACCCGGCCGACGTCGCCCTGTTTGATCCAGGAGATCTCGGACTCCTCGGACTCGACGTCCCCGAGGAAGACCGCCCGCAGCCTCGGCAGCCGGTGCGCCTCGGCCGTGATCAGGTCGAGGACGGGGTCGATGCCGTGCTCGTCCCACTCCTGCCACCAGGCGCCGATGACGAGGGCCACGACCTCGTCGGTGCGGACCCGGTCCAGGAAGGAGCTCCACCGCTCCTCGAACGGCACCTCCTCGTCGGCCGTGAGCCGCCAGGCGACCGAGGCGGGAGGGATCGGGTGCGGGCCGGGGTCCGGCTCCTCGTCGGGGCCGGCGAAGTGGTGCACGGGCAGGCCGTGGAAGTGTTCCAGGTGGGAGGGGTAGTAGCGCACGCGGTGTTCACTCCCCCACGCTGACGTAGCGGTGGACGGTGCCGTCGTCGTCCTCGTCCTGGTCCGCGTCGTCCGGGTCGAGGTCCACCTCGACGCCCGCGGCTTCCAGCGTCTCGCGGACGCGCTGCCGCAGGGGCTCGCTCAGGTAGTTGTGGTGCAGGTCCAGCTTCTTGAGATGGGTCAGGGGCTGACCGCCGAGGAGGGCGGTGGCGCCGTCGTCACCGAGGGTGCCCATGGACAGGTCGAGCACCTCCAGCCGGGCGACGACCGGCGCGGACGCCACGGCGGCGGCGATCTCGTCCTGGATCTCGCTGTTGCGCAGGGCCAGGTACCGCAGCCGGGGCAGCCGGACGCCGGAGAGGATCGGCTCCAGGTCGGCGGCCTCGCTGTCGGCGCCGTACCAGGAGGTGCCGAGCCACAGGTCGAGGTGTTCCAGCGCGGGCAGTTCGCTGGCCGCGACACCGCGGACCACGCCCACCGGGAGGCCGCCGGTCTCCACGACCAGCTTGCGCAGGCCGTCGTGGCGCAGGGCGGGGAACTCCAGCCCCTGGCCGCCGCGCACACCGAACTCCTCCAGCGCCGGGAAGGCCGACAGCAGCGGTGTCACGTCGCTCTGGGTGATCCAGGAGATCTCCGCCTCCTCGAACTGCATGTCCCCGAGGAACAGCGACCGCAGGCCGGGCAGCCGGTCGCGCGCGGCCACCAGCGCCTCGACGACGTCACCGGAACTCTTTTCGCACGCGTCCTCCCAGGCACCGACGACCAGGGCGCGGACCCGGGTGGTGTCGACCGCGGAGCAGAAGCGGGCGAACGCCTCGGTCCACCGCTCGTAGACGTTGTAGGTGTCGCCGGTGACCCGCCAGGCCACGGCATCGGGTCCGGGCAGCTCACGCGGTGTCTCGCCGGGCCCGGGGAAGGTGAAGGCGGGAAGGCCGTACAGCTCCTCGAGGTGGCCACCGATGGTCATACGGGCTGCTCCTGTCGTGCGACGCGGGAAGGAAGGCGGTGCGTGGGCGAGGCCGTCACGGGGCACGGGGTGCGGGCCCTCCGGCGGTGCGTGCAGCAGTTCTACCAACAGGGACTGACAACGCCCGGCGGCGGGGCTGGTGACGGTCCGTTGTCAGTGCCGGCTCGTACTGTCCGCACATGGACTCCGGAGCACCGTGCGCCGGAGCGGAGGGGAGAGCCATGTACCGGCAGGGAGACGTGCTGATCGTGCCCGTCGCGGACGAGGCGGTGCCGTCCCACGTCCCGGACGCGCCCAAGGAGCCGCGCGACGCCAGGGGCCGGCTGGTGCTGGCCCTGGGGGAGGTCACCGGACACGCGCACGCGGTGCTCGGGAAGGGCGAACTCATCCGTGAACCGGGCCCGTTCGGGCCGTTCCTGCTGCACCTGCCCGAGGGCGGCCGGGTCGTCCACGAGGAGCACGCGGCGATCGCGCTGCCGAAGGGCTGGTTCCGGGTGGTCCGGCAGCGGGAGTACGTCCCCGGCTCGGTGCGGCTGGTGGCGGACTGACGGACGCCGGCGACCGTACGGAACACCACACCACGGCAGGGAACAGGGGACGTTGACGATGACGATCGCGCAGGAGAGCGTGACGGAGGACTTCGCGGAGGGGACGGCTCGCTGGCGCGCGTGGGCCGCGGCCACCGGGCCCGCCGACCGGGCGGCGGCCGAGGAGGGCATCCGGCTGGCCTACCGCGACGCCGGGCTGGCCGAGCCGGAGCGCGTGGTCTGGGCCGGGTCGCCGCGCGAGGGCGTGACACTGGTCCGGGAGGGGACGGACTTCGGGGCGAGCGTGCGCGAGGCGGTGCGCACCGCGCCGTGGGCGGCCGAGCGCGGCCGGCTGTACGAGGAGCTGGGCGCGGCGGGCTGGTCCCGGCGCTGGTCCCGGACCGGCGGCGCCCTGTGGGACACCACGCAGGCGCTGGTCGACCGAATCCGCGCCGGCGTGCTCGACGACCTCGCCCCCGACGACGCGGCCGTCCGCACCGGGATACGTCTGGTCCTGCTGGACGCCCTGCTCGGGCAGCACGACGCGCCGTGGCTGGCGGCCCTGCGCACCGAGGGGTCCACGCTCGCCGGGCCGGCCCTGGTGTGCCGCAGCGCCGGCTGGTGGTGGCCGTTCGAGAAGGTGGCGGTCGTGTGCGAGCGTCCCGTCGCCCTGCACCGGGACGAGGCCGGCCGGCTCGACCACGGCGACGGGCCCGCCCTGGAGTTCCCCGACGGTTTCGCCCTGTGCGCCTGGCGCGGCATGCCGGTGACGCGCGCCTTCCTGGAGGAACTGCGCACGCTCACCCCGGAGCGGATCCGGCAGGAGGAGAACGCCGAGCTGCGGCGGGTGATGCTCGAGTACTACGGCTACGACCGCTATCTCGCCGACTCGGGGGCGCGGCCCCTGCACCGGGACGGCACGGGCACGCTCTGGCGCGTCGAACTGGCCGACGACGAGCCGGTCGTCATGGTCGAGGTCCTCAACTCCACACCCGAACCGGACGGCACCCACCGCACGTACTGGCTCCGTGTGCCGCCGACGACCCGGACGGCCCGGGAGGGGGTGGCGTGGACGTTCGGTCTGGGAGCGGAGGTGTACGAGCCACTGAAGGAGACATGAGCCCGTCCGGCCGCCCGAGGGCTGACTCCGCCCGCAGGGGGTAGGCGGAGAACGGCAAGGACGAACCGGACCCGCGGAAGGGAGCACCCATGCCGAGCATGGTGGAGCGCATCAAACAGTTCGCCAGGAGCCCTCAGGGGCGGCGTACGACCGAGCAGGTGCGGCGGGCGGCGGCCGACCCCCGGCGCCGGGCCCAGGCACAGCGTCTGCTGGGCCGGCTCCGCGGCGGCCACCGCTGAGCCGTTCCTCTTCCGCTTCCGCGCGGTCCGGTACGTACTCGTCCGGGCCGCGTGGCGACGACCGGGAAGGATCTCATGGACGAGTCGTCGGTCCGGACGGTGGGCTGGGCGCGCTCACTGCCGATGGACCACGGGGTGAAGGCGGCCCGCGACTGGGCACGCGACCACCTCGTCGCACTGGGCTGGGACACGGCCGCCCCCGAGACGGCGGACGCCGTGCTGCTGACCGTCTCGGAACTGGTCACCAACGCGCACGTCCACGCCCGCAGCAGCGCGCAACTGGTCATGTCGTGGGACGGCTCCTGTCTGCACATCTCGGTGCACGACAGGTCCGCGGCCCTGCCTACGCCCCGGGGACCGAGCACCGACCGTGTCGGCGGACGCGGCATGCTGCTGGTCGACGCCCTGGCCGACACCTGGGAGGCCCGCCCCTGCCCCCACGGCAAGACCGTCACGGCCTGCTTCCGGCTGCCGGAGGTCACGCGGCGCTGACCCGCCCCGTGCGCGGCGGGCGGCAGGCCCTAGGATCGGTCGGTCCGCCCAGCAAGGAGCCCCGCACGGTGACCGCCGTTCTCCCCCAGCCCCGTCTCACCCCCGCCCTGCCGTCCCCCCGGTGCCTGACCCGTGTCGAGAACGGCGAACGGCTGCACGCGCTGCTGTGGACCGCGGGACCCGGCCGACGGATGATCAGCAGCGCGGTGCTGGGCGGGGGCATCGGCGAGCGGACCTGGGTCCTCAACGCCCAGGTCTCCCACGGCTACCGGCGCACCGACCCGGACCGGCACCTGGCGGATCTCGCCGCCGCCGCGGGTGCGCGGGGCCCGGGGGTGGGGCTGATGACCGCGGCGGACGTCTCGGCGTACGCGTACGCGGAGGACGCCGGCGCGGAGGCCTGCGTCACGGCGGGCGTCGACGTGCGCGGCTGGGCCGCACGGCCCGGGGAGGGCGCGGACGGGCTCCAGGGTCCGGGCACGATCAACATCGTCGTCGCCCTGCCGGTGCCGCTGAGCGACGCCGCCCTGGTCAACGCGGTGGGCACGGCGACGGAGGCGAAGGTGCAGGCCCTCCTGGAGGCGGGCCTCGACTGTTCGGGCACGCCCACCGACGCGGTGTGCGTCGCCGCCCGCACACCGGGCCCGGACGAGGAGGAGCACGCCTTCGCCGGGCCCCGTTCCCTGTGGGGGGCGCGGCTGGCGCGCGCCGTGCACCGCGCCGTGCGCGAGGCCGTGACGGCGGTCTGAGCGCTGCCACCGCCCGGGAGCGCGCAGGCAACGGCACGGGCGAAGAGCGGGAGTGAGGGCCCCGCTTCGGGGTACGCAGCCGCCCGGCGGGCGCGTCGTCGCCCGGACAGGTTGATTTCGCGGACACGGATGGGAGACCGTGGCAACCGAATCCGGTTTCCCCGGCAGAGAGGTGGTGGGGTGCGCACGACGCGTGCCTGCGCTTGTGATTCCTTCCCCCGGCTCATCCGCCCGCCCGCGTGACACGGACGTCCGTACCGGTCCGACGTGGCAGGACGCCCCCTACCCGGTCGTGGTCCTCGACGCGAACGGCACGCTCGTGGACCTGAACCCGCCCGCCCGGCTGGTGCTGGCGGACCACCGCGGCGGGGCCGCCCCACGGGACGTGGTGCCGGCCTGGCTGGCGGACGCGCACCGGAGCCTCACCGAGGGGACGGACGTCACACCGGCGGCCCCGCCGGCCGCCGGGGAGATCGGTGACCGGTTCTTCGAGGCGCATCCCGGCCCGCTCCTGGACGAGGGCGTCGTGTGGTGGCTGGTGGACGGCACCGGCCGCCGCCGGGCGGAAACGTCCCTGCGCAGTGCCCGGGAGCAGGCGAAGATCCACGCCATGGTCTCCAGCACCCTGCTGGCGTCGTTGAACGTGCCGCGCTGCGCGGAGGTCGCGGCGCGGCTGGCGGCCGAGCACCTCGCCGACGCCGCGCTGCTCGTCCTGCCGCCCGTCGGCCGCCGCCACGGTGTCACCCACGCCCTGCGCGGCGGGCCAGCGGAGCACACCTCGCGCCAGTTCGACGCCCGTGACGTCCCGGGCCTGGCCGAGGCCCTCCAGGGTTTCCCGCCGGTGCCCGCGCGCTGGATCGACCCCGCCGCCCTCCCCGAGTGGGTCGTCCCGGAGGGCTTCGGCGGGCCCGTCGGCTCCGTCATCGTCACACCGCTTCCCGGACACGGGGTGTCCGCCGGCGCGCTGATCCTGCTCCGCGCCGGCACGGAGCGGGCCTTCACCCCGGAGGAGGAGGCGTTCGCCCGGCTCTTCGCCGTACGCGCGGGCACCGCGCTGTCGGCCGCGCGCCTGTACAGCGAGCAGAGCGCGATCACCACCACGCTCATGCGGGAACTGCTGCCGCCGGTCCTGGAGAACCTGCACGGGGTGGACTACGCGGGGCGCTACCGCGCCGCCAGCGACCACGAGCGGATCGGCGGTGACTTCTACGACGTGCACCCCGGGACCGACGCCTCGCGGGAGACGTTCGTCGTGCTGGGCGACGTGGCCGGCAAGGGACTGGACGCGGCGGTCCTGACCGGGAAGATCCGCAACACGCTGCACGCGCTGCTGCCCCTGGCCTCCGACCACCAGCAGGTCCTCACCCTGCTCAACGGAGCCCTGCTCACCTCGCACCACACCCGCTTCGCCACCATGGTGCTGGCCTCCGTCAGGCGCGAGGGCCGCCGGGTGCGGCTGAGGCTGACCAGCGCCGGGCACATGCCCCCGCTCATCGTCCGCGCCGACGGCCGCGTCGAGGAGGCGGCCACCCACGGCACCCTCGTCGGCGCGCTTCCCTCCGTCACGGTGCACACGGCCGAGGAGGTGCTCGCACCCGGGGAGACGTGCCTGCTCTACACCGACGGCATCACCGAGGCCCGCGGTGGACCGCTGGGGGACGAACTGTTCGGGGAGCGCCGTCTGCGGCAGGCACTGGTGGAATGCGCCGGCATGCCGGGGGAAGCGGTCGTGGAACGGGTGCAGATGCTGGCCGCCCAGTGGCTGGGCGGCGGCGGCCACGACGACATGGCCGCCCTCGCCATCAGCGCACCGCGCACGGCGCCGCCCACGGGCGCCGGCGAAGACCCGGGGAGGGACACGTGAGCACGAACCGCCCGTCGACCGCCGTTCTGCGCGACGAGCTCTGGCGGGCGGTGCTCGGGGGCACCGAGTACGACGCCGTCGACGTGGTGCGCGCCGGGCTCGACGCCGGATGGCAGGAGGAGGCCCTGCTGCTCGACGTCGTCGCGGCGGTGCAGGAGAGGATCGGTGCCGAATGGGCCGCCGACCGCATCACCGTCGCCCAGGAGCACGCCGCCACGGCCATCAACGAGCGGGTGATCGCCGCCCTCGTCCACCGTCCGGCGGCGGGCAGGCCCGTCCCCCCGTACCGCGGGCGGGTGACGGTCACCTGCGTCGACGGCGAGTGGCACGCCTTCCCCGCCCGGCTCGTCGCCGAGGTCCTGCGGCTGCGGGGCTGGCAGGTGGACTACCTGGGCGCCCAGACACCCACGCCCCACCTCGTCGCCCACCAGCACCACACCGACTCCGACGCCGTCCTGCTCTCCGGGTCGATCCCCACCCACCTGCCGGCCGCGCACGCGGCCATCACCGCCTGCCAGGCCGTCGGGGTGCCCGTGCTCGCCGGGGGAAGGGCCTTCGGGGCGGACGGCCGGTTCGCGCGGGCCCTGGGCGCCGACGGATGGGCCCCGGACGCCCGCGGCGCGGCCGCCGCGCTGGAGGCCGGCCTGCCCCGCCCCACGGCGGTCCGGCAGGCGGTCGACGACCTGCCGCACCTGGCGGACCAGGAGTACACGATGGTGGTCCGGTCCCGCAGTCAGCTGGTCAAACAGGTGCTGACGGACCTGGAGAGCCGGTTCCCGGCCATGCGCGGGTACGGCGAAGCGCAACGGGAGCGGACCGCGGAGGACCTGGTCCACATCCTCGACTTCCTGGCCACCGCCCTGTACATGGACGACGCGGGGGTGTTCACCGAGTTCCTGGGGTGGACCTCCGAGGTGCTCGCGGCACGGAGTGTTCCGGTGCACTCCCTGGTCACCGGGCTGGACATCCTCGCGGAGCAGTTGCACGACTTCCCCCGCGGCCTGCGCTTCGTCCGCGAGGGCGCGGCCGGTCTCCGCGGCCGGCCCGCCGGACCGGTCGTCCGCGGCACCCCCGTATGAGCGGGCCGCACCGCACCGGCGTCCGTCCCTCGGCGGACCCGCGGACCGCGACGCTGACCGTGCGCGTCGGGGGTGAACTCGACGACGCCTGCGGTGCGGAGCTGATCGCCGTCGTGGTGGCGCACCTGACCGGGCCGGCCCCGCCGTGTGCCGTACGGCTGGACTTCCGCGACCTGGCGGGCGTCGATCGGCTGGGCCTGGCCGCGCTGCTCATGGTCCGCCGTCACAGCAGCGCCGCCCACGCCGTCCTGCACCTGGACAACCGGCCGCCCTTCCTCGAACGCCTCCTTCACCGGACCGACGTCCTCGGCCACCTCACCGCGGCGGGGGCGGAGGCCGAGCGGTCCGGGCCCGGCGGCTGACCCCGGCCGCCGGTTCTCCGTCAGCCCGCCGGCCGCCCCAGCCGGGCCAGGGAGCGCAGCAGGGCGCCGCGTCCCCGGTCGGGCACCGTCCACAGGGTCTGTCCGCGCACGCCCCAGCGTTCCAGCAGGGCGTTGGCGGCGAGGAACCCGGTCGTCGCCGCGCGTTCCATCAGCGCGACGGGCAGGCCGGTGCGGACCAGGTCGCCGGCCATCGTCACGCCGGGCTCCGGGGTGCGTACCGTCGGCCGGTCGGCGTAACCGCCCACGGGGAACAGGGGGCAGTCGGCCCGCCACTCGTGCCGGGCGTCGACGATCGTGGCCGCCCGTGTCTCCGGGTAGACGCGGTGCAGTTGTCCGATCAGCCGCTTCCGCTCGACGTCCCGGGACGCGTCCGGGGGCAGCGCGTACGCGTGGAGTTCGACCACGGAGCCCCCGGTGCGGGAGGCCCAGCGGGCCGCTTCGTCCTCGTAGCGGTCCAGCACGCTGATGTTGTCGAGGCCGGCGTATCCGCTCGTGCCCAGGAACGCGGGCCGGTCGGGTGCGACGGGCCGGTCCAGCCACAGGCGGGTGACGAGGAACGGCGGGGCGTTGCGCAGGCGTGCGATCCGTTCCCGCCACGGGCCGTCGCCCAGCCGGCCGGAGCGGGCGACCAGAGCGCGCAGTCCCGCGGCGTCGAGGGCGAGGACGACGGTGTCGTGACGGCTCTCCTCCCCGGTGGTGGCGACCTCGTAGCAGCCGTCCCCGGTGGGGGTGATGTGTTCGACGGCCGTGGCGGTGCGGATCCGGGCGCCGTGCCGGCGCAGGTAGCCGGCCAGGGGGTCCCACAGGGCTGCGGGGAAGGGCGCGTCGGGCACGTCGAACAGCAGCCCTTCGGCGGAACCGAGGAAGTAGATGTGGAACATCAGGACCATCTCGGCGGCCGACAGCCGCCGGGGGTCGGCGAAGAAGCTGCGGGAGAACACCTCGAAGGCCAGATGGCGGGCGCTGCGCGGGAAGCGCACGGCGTCGAGGAAGTCGTGGGCGCTGACGCCGTCCAGGTGTTCGTACACCTCGGGCACGCGCACGTCGAGCAGCGGGAGGGCCGCGAGCGGTCTCATGCGGCACAGGTCGCGCACGCGGAAGGACGGGCTGAGGGCGACGAAGCCGAGCGCGCTCCACGGCGGGGTGCGCGGGACGTGGCGGAAGCCGTCCCGCAGTCCGTCGCCGTGCCGCAGCGGGTAGTCCGGCAGACCGGTGAGCCGTTCCAGGCCGGGGTCGGTACGGCGCAGCAGACCGCGCAGGTTGTAGTACTGGCGGAAGAAGGCGTGGAAGCCCCGGCTCATGGTCGCCGGGGTGCCGTCCGCCAGGCCGGTCGGCCAGCCGCCGACCCGTCCGCCCAGGAAGGGTTCGCGTTCGTAGAGCGTCACGGCCACGCCGCGCTCGGCCAGCGCGGTCGCCGCGGCCAGGCCGGCGATGCCGCCGCCGACGACGGCGGTGGTCGGGCGGACGCCCTCGATCCGGCGCCTCCCGGGCGGGGCCGCGAGGACCCGGGCGCGGCGGTCCCGGCCGTGCCGGGTGGCGTCCGGGCGGCGGAAGGGGGTCATCCCTCGCCCTCGCTCTCCGTGCGGGGCCGTCGGCCGACGAAGGTGTGGGCGATGCCCGTCTGCCATCCCGGCAGGGGCAGGGCGCGCACCGCTCCGAAGCCGGCCGCGCGCAGCCGGCCGGCGAAACGGCCGGCGGTGTCGAACTCCACGACGCTGCGCCACAGGTGGCGGTAGAGCTCGGCGTCCCCGAGCACGGTGGCCGCCGGCTGGACGATGCCGCGGCACACCAGGGTCCACACCACGCGGTCCGCGCGGCGTCCGCCGAGCGTGTACTCGTGCACGCCCAGTCTCCCGCCGGGGGCCAGCAGTCCGCGCACGGTGGTGAGCACACCGTCCGGGTCGGCGACGTTGCGCAGGAGGTAGGCCGCGAACACCGCGTCGAAGGGGCCCTCCACCCCGGCCTCCGCCAGCCCTTCCGCCGGTGCCCGTACGAAGGTCACCCCGTCCGGCCAGCTCTTGGCGGCGGCCCGTTCGAGCATGCCGGCGGAGGCGTCCACGGCCACGATCCGCGCGCCCGGCAGCACCGTGGAGAGCGCGGCGGTCGACGCGCCGGTGCCGCAGCCGAGGTCCAGGACGCGCAGTCCATCGCCCCGCCGCGGCAGCCCCAGGCGGCATGCCGAGCGGCGGAGGTGGGCGTGGTAGCCGGGGTTGGCGGCCACCAGGGCGTCGTAGCCACGGGCGGCGTGGTCGAAGGCGGCGGCGAGATTCCCGTCGCGCAGCAGGGTCATGCGGTCTCCCGGTACAGAAGGGGCGGGGCGGACGGCCCGGATCAGGGGCCGTCGAACGGTCGGCGGGGCAGGGCGGGCAGTTCCAGTGCCGAGCGGAGCATGGGGCCGATGGGGGCGTGCAGGCCGACGGCGAGGTCCTCGTGGAGCCGGGTGCGGCCGTCCAGGAAGCGCAGCAGGCGCCGCATGGGCACGCGGGTGAAGAGGCGGGAGAACAGCGCGGGTCCGTCGGCCCGGCCGCTGTCCAGGGCGCGCAGCAGGACGGCGTCCATGGCCCGGGAGCGGGCCGAATGGGCGGGGGGCGGCACCGGAACGCGGCCCTGGCGGAGGGCGGCGGCGACCGCCCTCGTCTGCCGTTGGATCCCGGCGAAGGTGTAGCCGGTCGAGGGGCGGGTGGCGCCGCCCGCGGCACCGATGCGGAAGACGGAGGCACCGACCCGGCGGGGGATCGGGGCGTCGGTCATCGGGATGACGCCCGTCTCGGTGGACAGCACCCGCAGTTCCCCCAGCCGGAGCACGTCCTCGGTGTACTGCCGTACCGCCGACTCGTAGCCGTCGGCGGTGAGGGGGCGCCGGGAGAACTCGGTGTACTCCACCAGTGCCTCGCGGCGGCCGACGGGCAGGACGTAGCCGAAGGACAGTCCGCCGGCGGGCTGGGGGGTGCGGAAGTCCATCAGGTCGGCGGTCCGCGGGTCGAAGACCGGGCGGGCGGTGCGGACGAACCAGCCGTGGAAGTGCTGCAGCAGGGTGGTGCGGGCGGCCGGCAGGCTGCCCGGGGGACGTGAGTCGAACACCCAGCGGACCCGCAGGGAGCGGGCGCGGGCGTCGGTGTCCCGCAGCCGGACCAGGGCTCCCCCGGGCACGTCCTCCACGGTCTCGACGGCCGCCTCCAGCCGGCGGACGACCGGGCTGGAGGCCAGATCGTGGCCGACCAGGTGCTCGAAGTCGTCGGACCGGATCATCTTGTAGCGCAGCGGCGCGATGTCCCCCTCGGCCGGCCGGCCGGAAGGGGGACGCACCCGCAGGTGCCGCCAGGTCGCCGTGACGGCGGCGTCGAAACGGCCCGCGCCCGCTTCCCAGAAGCACCAGGTGCGGCGCGGGGAACGCAGCGGGCCGGGCGGGGCGTCCACCAGGACGACCGACAGTGCCCGGGTCCCCGGCACGGTCCGCGACAGGCGGTGGGCCAGGGACAGTCCGGCGGCTCCCGCCCCGACGACCGCCACGTCGGCGTCCAGCACGACAGCACGCTCCTCCCGCTCCTCGGCACCCGTGTCCAGCATTCCTGCCTGTGTGCCCGATCAGATGCGGGTCACTCGAAGGTGTGACCAACCGCTGCCGGTGAGACAGGGCGCACAGGGGGAAGGCATGCGGCGGCAGTTCATCGGCCCGTTCCGTTCGTACCGCATCCGCACGCGGTGCGCGGGCGGAAAGGCATCAGGCACGCGACGATCGGTGTTCAGGACGAGAGGAACCGGGATGGGCCGTAGACAGGCGCAGGATCACGACCCGGCGGGGCCGCGGCTCGTCGGGGGCCCGGTGCCGGTGTCGGCACCCGGCCCGTCCGGCGACGCGCCGTACGGCACGGAGCACACCCCGGCACCGCCGGGGACCGAGGACGCGTCCGCCGTGGACCGGGACGTGTCCGGCGCGGTCGGCCGTGTGCTCGACCATGTGCTGGCCGACCGGGTGGCCCGCGCGCGTGACGTGGACCCGCTGTTCGGCGGTGATGTGGCCGGACGGGTCGCGGACTTCACCCGTACGGGCGGCAAGCGCACCCGTTCGCGTTTCCTGTGGTGGGCGCTGCGCGCCTGTGGTGGCGAGGGCGCCGCCACGGTCGAGGCGGCCCTGCGGATCGGTGCGGCGCTCGAACTCCTGCAGACCTGTGCGCTGGTCCACGACGACGTGATGGACGGCTCCGCGCTGCGCCGTGCGCGGCCCACGCTCCATGTCGACGTCGCCGCCCAGTACGCGGACGCGGCACCGGCGGGGCGGGCCGGGCGCCTCGGCGACGGGACCGCGATCCTCGCCGGCGATCTGGCGCTCGTATGGGCCGACGACCTCCTGGCCGAGACACCGCTCGAAGGGGACGGCGGGCGGGCGGTGCGCCGGCTCTGGAGCGACATGCGTACGGAGATGGTGGCCGGCCAGTACCTGGACCTGCACGGCCAGGCGACGGGATCGCGGTCGCTGCCGCGCGCGCTGCGCACCGCCCGTGTCAAGAGCGCCCTGTACTCGGTCGAACGGCCGATCGCCCTCGGTGCCGCGCTCGCGGGTGCGGACGAGGGCACCGCGGCGGCCCTGTGCGCGGCCGGGCGCTGTGTGGGCACGGCGTTCCAGCTCCGCGACGATCTCGACGACGTCTTCGGTGATCCGCGGCGCACCGGCAAGCCGACGGGCGGGGACATCGGTGAGGGGAAGCCGACCTGCCTGGTGGCCGTCGCCCACGCGCGGGCCGAGGCGGCCGGCGACCGCCGGGCCCTGGACGTGCTGGACCGCTCGCTCGGCCACGGAGCACTCACCGAGGAGGGTCTGGAGGAGGTGCGGGAGGTGCTGACGGGCACCGGGGCACGGAGCACGGTCGAGGCGATGATCGGCCGGCTGGTGGCCCGGGGACTGCGGCACGTCGACGGCGCCCTCCTCGATCCGCACGGCGGGGAGCGGCTGCGGCTGCTGCTGGCCTCCGCGGCGGGTGAGGGTCCGCCGCGGGACGCGCACCCCTGCGGCACCCGGCCGGGACCCGCGCGGGCGGCCGGCGGCGGGGAGGCCGGCCGGTGATCCGCACCGTGACGGGACGTACGGACCATGTCGTCGTGGTGGGGGCCGGGCTGGCCGGGCTGTCGGCGGCACTGCACCTGCTGGGCGCGGGCCGGCGGGTCACCGTCGTCGAGCGGGACGCGCTGCCCGGGGGCCGGGCCGGGCGGATGGTGCTCGACGGGTACCGGATCGACACCGGGCCCACCGTGCTGACCATGCCCGATCTGGCCGACGAGCCGTTCGCCGCCGTCGGCGACAGTCTGCGCAGGCGTGTGGAGCTGGTTCCGCTGCACCCGGCGTACCGGGCCCGCTTCGCCGACGGCAGCAGCCTCGACGTGCACACCGGGGCCGAGGCGATGGCGGCGGAGGTCGAGCGGTTCGCCGGTGCTCGTGAGGCCGCGGGCTATCTGCGGCTGCGCGGCTGGCTGGAGCGGCTGCACCGGGTCCAGACGCACCGCTTCATCGACACCAACTTCGACTCGCCGCTCGGCCTGCTGGGCGCCGACCTCGTACGGCTGGCGGCGCTCGGCGGGTTCGGGCGGCTGGACGCGCGGATCGGACGGTTCCTGCGGGACGAGCGGCTGCGCCGGGTCTTCTCCTTCCAGGCCCTGTACGCGGGCGTCCCGCCGGAACGGGCGCTGGCCGCGTACGCGGTCATCGCCTACATGGACACCGTCGCCGGCGTGTACTTCCCGCGCGGCGGGATGCACGCGCTGCCGCGCGCCATGGCGGACGCCGCCGCCGACGCGGGCGCCGACCTGCGGTTCGGCCACCGGGTGACCCGGCTGGAACGCTCCGGCGGACGGATCACGGCCGTCGTCACCGACCAGGGCCGCATCCCCTGCGACGCGGTCGTCCTCACCCCCGACCTGCCCGCCGCCTACGGGCTCCTCGGCCGCGCGCCACGGCGTCCCGTACGGCTGCGGCACTCCCCCTCCGCGGTCGTGCTGCACCTCGGCACCGACCGGACCTGGCCGGAGCTGGCCCATCACACCCTCTCCTTCGGCGCCGCCTGGCGCGGCACCTTCGACGAGCTCACCCGTACCGGCCGGCTGATGAGCGACCCGTCGCTGCTCATCACCCGGCCCACCGCCACCGACCCGTCCCTCGCCCCGCCGGGACGCCATCTGCACTACGTCCTCGCCCCGTGTCCCAACACCGACATCGGGCCGGGCCCCGCCGCCTGGACGGACCTGGCGCCGGGTTACCGGGACGCGCTGCTGCGGGAGCTGGAGCGGCGGGGGCTGGCCGGGCTCGGGGCCGCCGTCGAGGCGGAGTGCGTGGTGACACCCGCCGACTGGCACGCGCAGGGGCACGCGGCCGGTACGCCGTTCGCCACGGCCCACACCTTCGCCCAGACGGGCCCGTTCCGGCCCCGCAACCTGGTCCGCGGCACCGAGAACGCCGTGCTGGCCGGCTGCGGCACCACCCCCGGTGTCGGCGTGCCGACCGTGCTGCTGTCCGGGAAGCTGGCCGCGGCACGGATCACCGGCGGCCCGCGACCGCCGCGTCGCCCTCTCACCCCCACGCAGGAGGCCTCCGTATGACCGACCGTGAACTCGACGCGGCCGGCGTCACCGATCCGGCGCTGCGCGAGGCCTACCGCCACTGCCGCGCGCTCAACGCCCGGCACGGCAGGACGTACTTCCTCGCCACCCGGCTGCTGCCGGTGGAGCGGCGTCCCGCCGTGCACGCCCTGTACGGCTTCGCCCGCTGGGCCGACGACATCGTCGACTCGCTCGGCACGGGGGCGGGCCCCGGGCGCCGGGACGCCGAACTCGCCGCGCTCCAGAGGGAACTGGACAAGGGGCTGCGGGACGGGAACAGCACCGAACCGGTGGTGCGGGCGGTCGCCGACACGGCGCGCCGGTACGGCGTCGACCACGGGCACTTCACCGACTTCATGGCCGCCATGCGCTCCGACCTGGTGGTCACCGACTACGCCGACTACGCGGCCCTGCGCCGGTACACGCACGGCTCGGCGGCGGTCATCGGGCTGCAGATGCTGCCCGTGCTCGGCACGGTCGCCCCGCGCGAGGCGGCCGCGCCGCACGCCGCGGCCCTCGGGGTCGCCTTCCAGCTGACCAACTTCCTGCGGGACGTGGGCGAGGACCTCGACCGGGGGCGGGTGTACCTGCCCGCGGACCTGCTCGCCGCGCACGGCGTCCACCGGGCGCTGCTGCGGTGGTGCCGGGACACCGGCCGCCGCGACCGGCGCGTCACCGCCGCGCTGAAGGAGTTCGAGGCGCTGACGCGGGGCGTGTACCGGGAGGCGGCACCGGGGCTCGCGATGCTGGAACCGGTGTCCCGGCCGTGCATCCGCGCGGCGTTCGTGCTGTACGGCGGGATCCTGGAGGCGGTGGCGCGGGACGGCTGGTCGGTGCTGCACCGGCGGGCGGTGGTGCCGCGCCGGCGCCGTGCCGTGGTGGCCGCCGACGGGCTCGCCCGGGTGGCCGCCGCCCGGTTGCGGGCCCGCGGCGGCGCCCGGCGCCCGGACGTCCGTCCGCTCGCCCCGTGCCCGCCGGTTCCCGGGGAGGTCGCATGAGCACCGGACCAGGGAGGGAGCGCCGGTGGCTGCCGCTGTCCCTGCGGCGGCGCCCGGTGCCGTGGGAGCGGCAGCGTCCCACCTGGCGCGAGGCCCGGCCCGCCGTCATCGCCGGGGCGCTGAAGCGGGCGCAGGCGCGTCCGTCCGGCAACTGGTACGTCGTCGGCGCCTCCCGCGACGTGGGCGGTGACCGTCCGCTGGCACGGACCGTGGCGGGGCAGGAGGTGGTGCTGTGGCGGGACGCGGACGGCCGTCCGGTCGCCGGGCCCGGGATCTGCCCGCATCTGGGCGCGCCGCTGCGGGACAGCCCGGTGCGCTGCGGCACGCTGGTGTGCCACTGGCACGGACTCGCCCTGGACGGGGGGTCGTTCGCGGGCTGGGAGCCGTTCCCGGCGTACGACGACGGCGTCCTGCTGTGGGTCCGGCTGGACGCGGTGGGCGGTGAGGCGCCGCTGGAGGCGCCGGTGGTGCCTCGGCGGCCGGACCCGGCGCGCGCCCTGACGGCGGTGTACACCGGCGTGGGCGTCTGTGAGCCCGAGGACGTGGTGGCCAACCGCCTGGACCCCTGGCACGGGGCCTGGTTCCACCCCTACTCGTTCGTCGACCTCACCGTGGCCGGCGCACCGGACGGCCCGGACGGGGACGCGGAGGGCCCCACCGGGGACGGCTTCACCGTGGACGTGTCCTTCAAGGTGGCGGGACGGCTGGTGGTCCCGGTGCGGGCGGTGTTCACCGCGCCCGAGCCGCGCACGGTCGTCATGCACATCACCGAGGGTGAGGGGGTGGGGTCCGTGGTGGAGACGCACGCCACTCCCCTGGGGCCCGACAGTGACGGGCGGCCCCGCACGGCGGTCGTCGAGGCGGTGGTGGCGGCGTCCGGCCGCCCGGGATTCGCCCTGGCGCGCGGTGCGGCGCCGCTGCTGCGTCCGCTCGTACGGGCCGCCGCCGGGCGGCTGTGGCGCGACGACCTGGCCTACGCGGAGCGGCGCTGGTCGTTGCGTTCCACGGGGCGCTTTCCGGGCTGACCGGCCGGCTCGGCAGGTCCGGCCGGCTCGGCAGGTCCGGCCGGGTCACGGGTATGTCCGCTCCGCGGTCCGGTCGGCCTCGCCGCCCGCGCCGAGGAGCCCGGTGTGCCGCAGGGGGTCCTCGGCCTCCAGCCGGGCCAGTTCATGACGGGCCACCCGCAGCACCACGGGGGGCAGCGCGGCACGCGCCACCTGGGCCAGGCGCAGCCAACGGGGTATGTAGACGGCCGTGCTGCGGTGTTCCACCGCCGCTCCGAGCCGGCCGGCCACCTGGTCCGCCGGGTACAGGCGCCGGGCCGGCGGCGGCATGTGGCCACGCAGCTCCCGCAGTACGGGATGGCGGTCCGCGTCGCGGATCATGTCGGTGTCGGTCCAGTTCAGGTAGCCGATGCCGACGGCGACACCGTGGTGCGCCACCTCGGCCCGCAGGGAGTGGGCGAAGGCCTCCACGCCCGCCTTGGAGGCGCAGTAGGCGCTCATCATCGGGGCGGCGCCGATCGAGGCCAGCGAGGCGACCTGGAGGTGGTAGCCCTTCGTCGCCAGCAGGTCCGGCAGGAAGGCGCGGGCGGTGGCCGCGCTGCCGGTGAGGTTGACGTCGATCACGCGGCGCCACAGGGCCGGGTCCGAGGTGACGAACGGGCCTCCCTCCGCGACACCGGCGTTGGCCACGACGGCGGAGGGGGTGCCGAGGTGTGTCCTGACCTGTTCGGCGGCCCGCTCCAGCGCGGCCTCGTCGGTGACGTCGAGCTCCTCCACCCACGCCCGCGTGGGCAGGCTCTCCGCCACCGCTTCCAGCCCGGCCCGCTCGTGGCCGAGCAGCGCGATCCGGGCACCGCGCCGGGCCAGGTCCCGGGCCAGGGCCGCGCCGATCCCGCGTGCGGCGCCCGTGACCACGACGGTACGGTCACGCAGCGGGCCGCCGTTCACCGGTCGTCCCCTTCGCCGGGCGGCGGGCCGGTGTCGGGGCGGGCGGTGTGGTCGGGGTGGCCGGCGGTCCGGCGGGCCTCCTTCATCTCGGCCTCGTAGAGGTGGTCCCGGCCCTCGGCCAGCTCCTCGACGGCGGCCTGTTCGATCTCCCTGAACGGGCGGTGGTACGTGGCGTCGTAGGCCTCGACGATCTGGAACGTCCAGTGCCCGGGGATCACGTTGCGGCCCAGCACCTGGGTGCGCACCGTCTCCGCCCAGTCCGGGTGCCCGGCCTTGTGCAGCAGTTCGACCGCCCGGTCGAGTTCGAGGTCGGCGGTGCCGGTGAGCTGGTGGAAGCTGTAGAGGTGGCCCCGGGCCCGCTCGGTCGTCTCCAGCGCCTTCGACAGCGAGCCGAGCGCCTCCACCGTCTCGTCGCTCACGCCTTCGGGGCGCCGGTGAGCGAGGTCGGGGCCGTCGTCGTGTCGGGTCATCGTCCCTCCTCCGTCGGTCGTGGTCGATGGGGTCGTGCGCACCGGTCACACACCGCCGCTGCCGCCCGCGTCGGGTTGCCGGCGGCCGGTGCGGTCGCGGCGGGCCAGCAGCCGCTGCGCCCCGGCCAGTCCCGGCGCGAAGGGCCGGCGCAGCGCGGCGCGTGCGGCGTTGGCGCCCGGCGCGCCGTGCACGCCGCCGCCCGGGTGGGCGCCGGCGGACGCCAGGTACAGGCCCTTGACGGGCGTCTCGGGGCGCCCGGTGCCGGGGGCCGGGCGGAAGAAGAGCTGCTGGTGCATGGCGGCGGTGCCGCCGTTGATGGCGCCGCCGTGCAGATTCCGGTCGAGGGACTGGAGGGTGGGCGGGGCGAGGACGCGCCGGGCCCTGATCGTGGACCGGAAACCGGGCGCGAAGCGTTCCACCTGGCGCTCCACGCGGTCGGCCATGAGCTCCTGCTCCTTGGTGTCCCAGGCCCCGGTGAGCGAGTCCCCGCCCGCGTCGCCGGTGACGTCGTGGGGCACATGGGTGTAGGCCCACGCGGACTCGGTGCCCCGCGGGGAGCGGGACGGGTCGGAGGTCGTCATCTGGCCGAACAGGCAGAAGGGGCGGTCGGGGACGCTGCCGGTGGCGAGCTGGGCGGCGAAGCGGGTGAGTTCGTCGACGCCGTCCGCGAGGTGGACGGTGCCGGCGCCCGCGGCCTGCTCGCAGCTCCAGGGCACCGGGCCGTCCAGCGCCCAGTCGACCTTGAAGGTGGCGAAGTCCCACTGGAAGCGCCGCAGGTCGTCCAGCATCTGGGCGGGAACGTCCTCGGGGCCGAGGAGTTCGCGGTACAGGGCGGGCACGGCCACGTCCGCGAGGACGGCGCGGCCGGCCGCGAACGTCTCGCCGTCGGCCGTGCGCACCCCCGTCGCCCGGCCGTCGCGTACGAGGATCCGCTCGACGCGCCTGCCGCAGCGCAGCACCCCGCCGCGCGACTCCAGCCGGCGTACCAGGGCCTCGGTGAGGGCTCCGGCGCCGCCGGCCGGCACGGGGAAGCCGTAGGTCTGTCCGAGCATCGACATCAGCCAGCCGAAGCCGCCGCTGCCCGCGGCCTCCGGTGCCAGGTCGGCGTGGAGCGCGTTCCCGGCCAGCAGCAGCCCTCCGCCCTCGCCGCGGAACTCCTCCTCCCCCAGCCGGCGCACCGGCAGGACCAGGGTGCGCGCCATGCGCAGCCCGCCCGTGCCGCGCAGCCGGAAAGCCAGGCGGACCCCGGAGCGGACCGGCGGGAAGGGAGTGAACAAGGCGTCCAGGAGATCCGGCCGAAGACGCTCCCACATGTCGTGCAGGCGGCGCCAGGCAGCCCCGTCCCCCGGCGCGAAGGCCTCCAGCGAGTCGGCGGTGACGTCGACACGACGGTCGAGAACCGCGCACCGGCCGTCGCTCAGGGGATGCGCGACGACGTGCGGGGCCTGGCTCCAGCGCAGCCCGTGATCCTCCAGGCGCAGCCCGGAGACGACCGGGGAGGCGGCGGCGAGCGGGTAGAAGGAGCTGCAGAGATCGTTGACGAAGCCGTGCTCCACGCCCTGGTCGTGGCGTACGGCCCCGCCGGGCTCCGGCTGTTCCTCCAGCACCTCGACGCTCCAGCCGGCGTCGGCGAGCAGGTTGGCCGCGACCAGGCCGTTGGGGCCGGCCCCGATCACCACGGCGTCAGGCACGGGCGCCTCCCTCGTCGGGGGCCGGTGACACCACCTGGCCGAGGGAACGGCGCCGCTCCGCCTCGGCCGCGTCGGTCTCGCAGATCTCCGCCAGTCTGGCGAGCATGGCGCGGTGGCGGATCTGGATCAGGGCCTCCACGGCCACGTTGTGCACCGTGCCGCCCGCACCCCGCAGGGGGTGTTCGTCCACGATGACCAGGCAGTGGTCGCCCCAGGGGCGCAGTTCGATGGCGATGCGGGCGGTGCCGAGGGGGCCGGCCTTGGCCTCGAGTTCCAGCGCCTCGCCGGGCACACAGCGCCGGACGACGGTCTCGTTGGCCAGGCGCAGGGGGCCGAGGCGGATCTCGAAGCCGATCGCCGAGCCGAGTTGTGGCCAGTGTCCGCGCACCGGTTTCGACGAGGAGGTTCCCACGACCCAGTCCGCGTACCGGGTGCCGTCCTCCAGGACGGTCCAGACGGACTGCGGGCTCGTGCTGATCAGACGATGGCGGACCGCCACTTCGACCTCCCGTGTCCGTGAGTGATGCCGGTCAGCACTGGGTGCCCCTTCTGGGCGGGGTCAACCGGCGATGTGGCTGGTGCCTGTGGGGTGCCCCGTGTTGGTGTGGGCCGGGGGTCCGCGCAGCCCGGCGCTTACGGGGTGCCGTCGTGCCCACCCGTGCCGCCCCAGCGGCACGACTGCCCGCGGGAACGAAAGGAGCCCGCGGGAACGGCGGGAGGCGCGGGGACGGCGGGAGGCGCGGGGCTCGTGGTCAGGGGGTTGTGTCCCGGGTGGGGGCCAGGGCCCAGCGGATGGTCGTGGTGAGGGCTGTGCCCAGGGGGCGTACGCAGATGCTCTCGGCCGGGGGGATACGGGGGAGGCGGAGGGCGCGGGAGGCCCAGACGGGGAGCAGGGAGACCGCGTTGGCGGCGAGGGCGGCGTACGGCAGTCTGGCCGGCAGTGGGACGGGCGGGTGGAGCAGCAGGAAGCGGGCGGTGCTGCGGGCCTCGGGGGTGGCGCGCAGCTCGCCGCGGTAGGCGGCCAGCCGCTCGGCGAGTCCGGCGCGGTCGGCCGGCGGGTCGGGCACGCCGAGCGCGGTGGCGATCCGCGCCATGTCGGCGACGTACGCGTCGCAACCCTCCTCGTCCAGGGGACGGGCGCCGTAGCGCTGGTGGGCGCGCAGGAACATGTCGGTCTCGGCGATGTGCACCCAGCACAGCAGGCGGGGGTCGGACGCCCGGTACTCCTCGCCGTCGGCGGTGGTGCCGCGCACCGTCTCGTGGACCGCCCGCACCCGGTCGACGGCCCGCTGGGCGCTGTCGGCGGTGCCGTACGTGGTGACGGCGAGGAAGGTGCTGGTCCGCTGGAGGCGCCCCCAGGGGTCGCCGCGGAACCCGGAGTGCCCGGCGACGGCGGCCATGGCCAGCGGGTGGAGCGACTGCAGCAGCAGGGCCGCCAGTCCGCCGATGAACATCGACGCGTCCCCGTGCACCCTCCTGACCGGCCGGTCGGGGCCGAACCAGCGCGGGCCCGGCGTGCCGTGGATGCGCGCGCGGTTGTCCGGGCCGTCCGGTCCGGCGACCCGCGAGAAGATCGCGTGACCGATCCGGTCGCGCAGCACCGAGCCGCCTTCCGTCAGCAGTCCCATGGCTCGCTCCGCCTCCTCGCGTCCACGACGTCCCGGGTACCCTGCGACGTCCCAGGTACCCTGCCGGGCGGCTAGGGAACGTCACCCCTCCAGTCGTACACCCGGGCACCGGGGCCGCGGGGCGCGTACACCGCGCGACCGCCCGCGCCGTAGCGGCCCATCTCGGTGGGCAGGCCGACGCCGTGTCTCAGTTCCGTCTCGCTGCGGCCGGTGACGTCCAGCAGCAGACCGTCCAGCGGGCCCCCGGCCAGCTCCACGTACGACCTCCCGTCGCGCGGGCCCGGATCGTCGTGGTCCGCCCCGTAGACCCTGCCGCGCATGAACTCCAGTTCGTCCATACCGGCAGGATGGCACCCGGCACTGACACCCGGGCCTACGCCTCGTACGCGCCCGCCGCCCAGGGTTCCGGCGTCCGTCCCCCGCTCCAGGCGAGCAGGGCGTCGCGGTTCACGCACACGATGCCGCACTGCGCGGCGTACTCGACGGCCGGCGCGGTGAAGTCGCTGGTGGTGACGACGAGGGCGACGTCCGCCTCGTGGACGGTGAAGCAGGTGCCGCCGAAGCGCTGGAGGTCCTGCGAGCCCACCTTGTTGTCGTCGCCGTAGCGTTTGCACTGGACGACGAGGCGGCGGCCGTCGGGGGTCAGGGCCGTCACGTCGGCACCCAGGTCCCCCGCTCCCCCGACGACCTCCACCCGCACGCAGCCGTCCCGCACGCACAGGTCGGCTATCGCCGCCTCGAACTCATCGGGGTCCAGGACGTCGTAGTCGTACGTCTCCTCGGGGCCCGGGACGCCGTCGTCGTACGTCTCCTCGGGGCCCGGGACGCCGTCGTCGTACGTGTGGGCCCGTACCGGCGCCGGCGCCGGTGTGTCCAGGGCGTCGAGCGCCGTCGTCGTGGCCTGTTCCAGGGCCTCGCCCGCCCGGCGGGCGATCCTCGCCGCGGACAGCCGCCGCCGTCTGCGTCCGTGGGCCAGCACGGTCGCGACGACCACGCACAGCAGGACGACGACCCACACCGGGCGCCGCTGCACGACGGGGGCCAGCGCGCGCACCGCGAAGCCGACGGCGATCAGGGCCGTGGCGAGCAGGCCGAAGAACACGGCCGTCGCCCGCAGGTCGAAGCGCCGCCCGCGGTGTGTCGGACGCGTACGGCGCTGGGACATGGTCACCGTGGTGGTTCCTCTCTGGCGGCCGGCACGGAGTGCGCCCGGGGTCGCACGGACCCGCGAAGATCACGTACGCCGTCTGCCCCCGATCGGGCCGTTCACCGGCGTGCCGTACGCCGACGCGGGGTAGAGGCGGTGTGTGCTGACTGCGGCAACCAGGGAGGCGGACGGTGGACTGGCGGAACTTCGCGCAGCAGATGGCTTCCATGGCGCGTGATCTCCTGGCCGAGCACACCCTCGACTCGACCCTGAAGCGGATCTCGCGCAAAGCGGTGGAGCTCGTCGACGGCTGCGACGCCTCCGGGATCCTCGTCCTGCGGGGGGACCGGGTGAGTTCGCTGGCGCCGACCTCGCAGCTCGTGGTCGACAGCGACCGTCTCCAGGAGAGCCTGCGCGAAGGGCCCTGTTTCGACGCGGCCCGGCCCGACCGGGCCGAACGCGTCTTCCGCATCCCCGACTTCACCGCGGACCCCGAACGCTGGACGTCCTTCGTGCCGCGCTGCCGGGAGCTCGGGGTGGGCAGCATGATGGGTTTCCTGCTGTACACCCGGGAGGAGGAGCTGGGGGCCCTCAACATGTACTCCTACAAGCCGGGGATGTTCACCGAGGACAGCGAGACGGCCGGCTGGCTGCTGGCCTCCCACGCGGCGGTCGCCTTCTCCACCGCCCGGACCGACGCACAGCTGCAGGACGCCATCGCCACGCGGCATCTGATCGGCGAGGCGATGGGCATCCTGATGGGCCGCCACCATGTGACGGAGGACCAGGCCTTCGACATCCTGCGCACCCAGTCCCAGCGCACCAACACCAAACTGCGCGAGGTGGCGCGCCGGGTCTGCGAGACGGGCACCCTGGACCAGTGACCGCCCGGCGGCAGGCGCTCAGCGGCTGCCGGTCCAGCCGTGGGCGACGTCGATCACGAGACGGCCGTCGAGCCGCAGTACCCGGAACGGCAGCCGTGCCCGCACCCCGAGCCCGATCTGGGTCTCGCCCTCGAAGCTGCCGGCGAACCGCGCGTCCCTGAACGTGCGGTACCCGGCGAGGTCCACGCCCGGCAGGGGGCGTCCGGCGCGCGCGGGATAGGTGGGCTCACCGCTCTCGGGGGTGTACGCGGGCGCGGCCACCCGCACCTCGAGGACGGCGCCGCCGGAGACGGGAATGTGCCGGCCCGATCCGTCCTGGTGGAGGCGGTCGACGTACCGGACCGAGTGACCGAGGCCGTCGCGGGCGGCGCCGGGCAGGTCGACGACCATGCGGTCGTAGCAGGCGTGCCGTCCGGTCCTGATGTCCCGTACCGGCGTGGTCGTGCTGCCGGAGCCGGTCTTGGGCAGGCTGCCCCAGCCGGTCGGGCACGCCGTGGCCCGGGACGCCGTCGGCTGGGCGGCGACGGCCGGGACGGCCGCCGTGGTCAGCGTGGCGCCCACGAGCACGAGAGTCGCACAGATTGTTCTCTTTCGAAGCATTTTCGGCCCCCTGGGCTCGCATCCTTCTGGTATCGGGTGAGACGACCGGGATGTACCAAAGGTTGCGGCTCCGCCGCGCCGGACCGTCCGGCATGGCACATCCTGGTGGGGAGCGAACGGATGTCCCGTGCGTCCGCACCGGGAGGACGCGACATGGATGATGCAGCCGCCGCACCGCGCGGGGAGCGGCCGGCGGGCATGCCCGGCCGCGGCGCCGGGGAGGACCCGGGCGCGGAGGAGGCGCATCCGACGGCCCGGATCGAGGACGCGCTCGCGGAGCCCGTGGTGACGGCGGTCCAGGACGTCGGCGGATACGGCGGACTGGTGTACCTGCGCTCGCGGGACCGGCGCTCGCTGGTGCTGTGCGTGGTGGCCGGCGTTCCGCGGTCACTGCTGAAGACCTGGTGGCGGGTGCCCGTGGGCGGCGCGCTGCCCATGTCCGAGGCCTACCGCAGGAGCGAGAGCCTGTGGCTGCCGGACGAGCGGGCCATGATGCTGCGCTTCCCGCAGTTCACCGCCGCGCTGCCGTACTCGTTCGGCTCCGCCTTCCACCCGGTGCACGTCGACGGCGAACCCGTGGGCGTCCTGTCCGTCCTGCGGTCGGCCGCCGGGGAGCCGCTGGACGAGCAGGTGATACGAGCGGCACTGCACGACGCCGGGCGGGACATGGAGGGGCGCCTCACCGACTTCGCCCGCCGGATGCCCGGCAGGGAGGCCGCGGACGCCGTCGCGTACGGCATCGACTACGACGACCAGCCGGTCAGCGTGAAGCTGCCCACCCCGCCCCTCGGGGCCGTGTCGGTCGGCATGGTCGAGTGGGACCTGGACAGCGACCGGTGGACCGGGGACGACGACGCGCTGTCCCTGCTGGGTGTCGTCCGGGAGGAGTTCGGCGGCACCATGGCGGAGGTCGAGGACCGGGTCTCCCCCGACGACCTGTACGAACTGCGGGCGTGCCGACGGGAGGCGGCGGACACCGGGCAGATCAGGGGTCGGCACTTCAGGGTGCTGGACGAGGCCGGGGACGACGGGCGGATCCGCTACCGGCCGGTCGAACTGTGGGGGCACGTCGTACGGGTGGAGGGGGCCACCCGGCTCCTGGTGGGCGCCCTCGTCGACGCGGCCGGCGGGGTCACCGCGGCGGAGGCCGCCGAGCGGCTGCCCGACGGGGTGTTCTCCCTGGACCAGGACGGCCGGGTCGTCTACGCCAACCGCCGCTGCCAGGAACTGCTGGGCTGCGACCTGGAGCACATGCTCGGCCACTACCCGTGGGATGTGCTCACCTGGCTGCGCGATCCGGCGTACGAGGACCGCTACCGGGCGGCGATGCTGTCGCAGGAGCCGGTGTCGTACCTGGTGCAGGATCCGGACGGCGTCTGGCTGGGGTTCGTGCTCTATCCCGGGGTGCACGGGCTGACCGGCCGCGTCTTCCGCACCAGCGCCCCCGCCGGGGCCGAGCCGGGCCGGCCCCTGGTCCCGCCCGGCGGGGAGAGCGCGGCGGCACCGGAGCTGGTCGCGACGGCCCGCGCGGGAGCCCTCTACCACGTCGTGCAGATGGCCAGTGTGCTGACCGAGGCCGTCACCGTCCGGGACGTCTGCCTGGCCGTCGCCGAGCAGCTCCTGCCCGCGTTCGGCGCGCAGGAGATCGCCCTGTACACGATCCGGGACAACCGGATGTACCTGCTGTGGGAGTCCGGTTATCCGGAGCATTTCCTCGAGAGTTTCGAAGGGGTGCCGCTCACCGCGAACCTGCCCGGTGTGCACGCCCTGACCACCCGGCTGCCGCTCTTCTTCGAATCGCCGGAGGCGCTGGTCAACGCCTACCCTCAGCTCCTCCTGGACTCGATGAGCGCCTGGGCGTTCCTGCCGCTGATCGCCTCAGGCCATCCGGTCGGCTCCTGCATCCTCGGCTGGAACGCGCCGCACCGGTTCACCCCCGAGGAGCGCACCGCGCTGACCGCGCTGGGCGGGCTGACCGCGCAGGCGATGGAGCGGGCCCGGCTGTACGACGCCGAGTCCGCCGTGGCACGGGGGCTGCAGGAGGGGCTGCTGCCGCACCGGCTGCCCGCCATCGACGGGCTGCTCACCACCGGCCGCTATCTGCCGGGCACCCAGGGCATGGCCATCGGGGGCGACTGGTACGACGTGATCAGGACGGGGCGGGGGGTGGCGCTGGTCATCGGTGACGTCGAGGGGCACAGCGTCGGGGCCGCCGCCGTCATGGGACAGCTGCGCAGCGCGGTGCACGCCTTCGCCGCCAGCGGCCGGCCTCCGCAGGAGGTCATCACCCACACCAACCGGCTGCTGGCCGAGCTGGAGACGGACGTCTTCGCCACCTGCTGCTACATCGAGCTCGACCCGGCCACCGGCCGCGCCCTGGCCGTCCGGGCGGGCCATCCGCCGCCCCTGCTGCGCCACCCCGACGGGCACACCGAGAGCCTGGACCTGCCCGGTGGCGTGCTGCTCGGGGTGCAGCCGGAGGCCGTCTACCCGGTCATGCAACTCACCCTGGCCCCGGGCAGCGTTCTCGCGCTGTACACGGACGGGCTCGTCGAGACGCCCGGCGGGGACATCGAGACGGGCATCGAGGTGATCCGCCGCTGTCTGGCGCGCAGCCGCACCGACTCGGTCGAGGAGCTCGCCGACCGGCTGGTCAGGACGGCCCGCCGGACCGAGGAGCGCCCGGACGACGTGGCGCTGCTGCTGACGGCGTACGCCGGGCGGCCCGGCCGCTGACGGCCGCCCGGCCGCCGGTCGGGCGGTGCGTGGGCGGCGCGGAGCAGGAGGACGGTGATGTCGTCGGCCTGCCGCACCTGGCGGCGGGCCGGGCGCGGCAGACGGTCGGCGGACTGCCGCGGGCCGGGGTCGTCGGCGGCGGTCTCACAGGCAGTAGCGCACCAGCCACTCGTCCGGGTCGTAGGCGTTGCGGGCCGGGTCCGGCGCGACGGCCGGGCGTTCCTCGACCATGTCCTCCGCCCGGACCGGCTCCGGGAGGCGTCCGAAGCGGGCGTGACGCGCGGTCGCCGCCGCGTCCGTGTCCCCATGGACCTCGTGTGTGCGCGCTGTCCCCTCGTCCACGGCGACTCCCCTCTCGCGGCCTCGGCGTCAAGTGTCACACACCGGTGACCGGAAGCATGGCTTCCGTCACAGCCGATCGCGGCCGGTACTGATCAACTCCTCGTATGCGCAGCAGCTTCCTCTCCCTTGCCGTCGTCCTCGTCGGCGCCCTGTCGGTCACCGCGTGCGGCACGCGTGCCGAGTCGACGGCGTCCGGTACCTCCTGCACGGGGCGGCCCTCCGGTACGGACACCGAGCTGGAGCGGGGCGGGGTCCGGGTCACCGGGTTCGAGGACGGAGGCGGGGGCTGCGTCCTGTTCGAGGTCACCCACGCGGAGGCCGAGCCCTTCACCTACACGGTCACGTTCGACCTCCTCTCCGAGTCGGGGCGCGTGCTGTACCGCGCCGAGGAGACCGTCGAGGACGTGGCTCCGGGCCGGACGGCCGTGGGCAGGGTCGCGCTGAGCGGGTCGATGGCGGGCCCGCGGGAGGTGAGCCGGGTGCGGATCGCCGAGGTGCGCAGTGTCCCGGCCGACGAGGCGCCGTCCCCCGGCGGCCCGTGTCCGGACTCCGGTGTCCGTGTGTACGCGGACGAGGCCAATGCCGCCATGGGCCTGCGGGTGGTGTCCGTGCGTCTGGAGAACTGCGGTACCCGGCCCTACCCGCTGCACGGCTATCCCGACGTCCGGCTCTTCGACGAGGACCACGAACCGGTGGACGGCGTGCGGATCCTGCACGACGGCGGTTCCGTCGCCGGCGGTACCGGGGCGGACGGTCCGGCCCTGCCGCTCGTGCTGAAGCCGGGTGAGGGTGCCTGGGCCGGCCTGGTGTGGCGCAACACGGTCGAGGCGGGCGCGCCCGTCGACGTGCCCTATGTGCGGGTGCGGGCGAAGTCCGGCGCGGACCCGGTGACGGTCGTCCCCGAACTCGACCTCGGGACGACGGGGAAGCTGGGCGTCGGCCCCTGGAAGAAGCAGGAGGAGTAGGCCAGGAGGAGCGGGCGGGGGGAAGCCTCCCGGCCGGATTGGTCCCCGACAGCGGAGCGGAAGTGGACCTCTCGGCGGGCCGCCGGCCTTTCTAGCGTCGGTGCCATGAACGCCGTCACCACGCGCGGGGCCCTGCTCGCCGCGCTCGCCTGTGTCCTCGTCGGAGGCTCCTTCACCGCCAACAGCGTCCTCGGCGACTACCCGTACGCGGGCGGTCAGTTCCTGCGGTACGCGCTGGCCTGTCTGCTGCTGGTCCCCCTGGCCGGCCGGGGCGCGGCCGCGAGGCTGCGGTCACTCCCGCCCCGCCTGTGGGCCCGGCTGGCGCTGCTCGCCGCGGTCGGCATGGTCGGGTTCAACCTGGCCGTCCTGGCCGCGGAACGGACCGCGGAACCGGCGGTGCCCGGCGTCTTCGTGGGTTGCGCGCCCGTGGTGGTCGCCGTCCTCGTCCCCCTGCTGGAGGGCCGACGGCCGCGACGGGCGGTGCTGTACGGGGCGTCGGCGGTGGCCGTCGGCGCCTTCACCGTACAGGGCTGGGGGCGTACGGACGGGGCGGGTCTCGCCTTCTCGCTGTGCGCGCTGGTCGGGGAGGTCGGGTTCGCCGTACTGGCCGTGCCCGTGCTGCGGCCCCTGGGCCCCCGTCTGCTGTCCGCCGCGGTGTGCGGCGTCGCCGCGGTCGAGTCGGCGGTGGCCGGGCTGCTGCTCGACGGGGCCGCGTGGCTGCGCCGCCCGGACGGGGTCGAGGTGACGGCGCTGCTGTGGCAGGCGGTGGTGGCCACCGTCATCGGCTTCGTGTGCTGGTACATGGGCATGCAGCGGATCGGTGCCGAGCGGGCCACCCTGTTCTCCGGGCTGATCCCGGTGGCGGCCGCGTGCACCGCGCCGCTTGTCGGGACCGGGTCCTATGGTGCGGCGCAGGCGGTGGGCAGTGCCCTGGTCGGCGCCGGGGTCGCACTGGGGTCCGGCGCGCTGAGGGCGGTCGGCCCTCGTCGCCGACATCCCGTAGGCCTTTTTCGTCCCCGCCGCCCCTTCCCGTCCCGACCTGGGGCTCCGCCCCGGACCCCGCTCCTCGGACGCAGGAGAGGCTGAAGACCGACAAACGCCGGAGAGGCCGAAGACCGGCCTCTCCGGCGTTTGGGGTGCCGCAGAGGGTCAGGCCCCGCGCCGCACGCTCCGCAGGACGAAGAATCCGAAGATCACCAGCACTCCGCCCAGCGCGGCCGGCCAGAGCTGGGTGCCGGTCTCGGCGAGGCTGCCGCTCTCGCCCTGTGCCCGGGACTGGTTCTCGGTGCCGAGTTCGGGGAGGCTGCCGGGCACTTCGACGGCCTGGGCCGCCTGGCCGCCGTCGTCCTCGCCGCCCTTGTCGCCGCCGTCGTCCTGGTTTCCGGCGCCGGCGTCCTCGGCCGGGGTGGACGCCTTGACATCGGGCTGCTCGGGCTCCTCGGCGGCCGGGGTCTCCGAGGGCTGCTCCTGTCCGCCGTCGTTCTGGTTTCCGCCGTCGTCCTGGTTTCCGCCGTCGTCCTGGTTTCCGCCGTCGTCCTGGTTTCCGCCGTCGCCGGGCTTGTCGCCGCCGTCGTCCTGGTTTCCGCCGTCGTTGCCGTCGCCACCCTGGCCCGGGTCGTCGGGCGTGGCCGTGGGCTGCTCCGGCTGCTGCGGCTCCTCCGGCCGCTGCGGCTCCTCCGGCCGCTGGGGCTCCTCACCCTGTTCGCCGCCGCCGTCACCGTTGCCGCCGTCACCGTTGCCGCCGTCACCGGCGCCGCCGTCACCGGCGCCGCAGGTGCGGCCCTCGTTGATGCAGGCGACGACCTCGTTCATCAGGTCCTCGTCGAAGACGTTGATGAAGTCGCCGTGGTCCGTGATCGGCTTGTGCAACTGCTCCGGGAAGGAGTCCACCGCGAACAGCGGAGTCGTCCTGCCGCCGTCGTCGAGGCTCGGCGCGTCGACGTCGTAGACGATGCGCTGCACCAGCTGCGGCACCGGCTTGAAGCCGGACGGGCAGTTGCCGGCCTCGTCCGCGAACGCCATGTGCGTACGGTGGTTGGCGCTGTCGATGTTGCGGCCGTCCCAGCAGCTCTGGAAGTCGAAGCTGCGTACCACGTCACTGCCCTGCGGGCACAGCGGGTACTTGTCCGTGAGCTGCCGGTCCTCGAACCCGGTGCAGCTCCAGGAGGCGTTGGCGTTGGCGGGGCCGTTGACGAACGACTTGGCGTCACCGGTGATGATGCGCAGCAGCCGGGGCATGGCGGTGACCTCGCCCCGCGGGTTGCCCTCGAAGGTCAGCGTGACCTCCTTGGGCGTGACGATCTCACCGGCGTTGCCCTCGATGCCGCCGCCCGGGGACTCTGCGTCCTGCTCCTGGGTCCCGTTCTGCAGCCGCAGCACGGGCCAGTAGTACGACGACTTGTCGCCCTGGTCTGCGCAGCTCGTGTCCGCCTGCGCCAGTTCCTCGTCGCTGGAGAAGGCGTTGGTGGCCTGGTTGCCGATGTAGTCGTGGAAGTGGTGGGCGCCGTTGCCGACACCCGGGGCGGCGATCACGTTGTCCGAGTTGAACAGGCCGTTCTCGTTGACGCCGCACTCGCTGGTGAAGGTGCCGCGGGAGGCGTTCCCCGTCTGCTTCGGCTCGGTGACGTTCGGCTGGACGCTCTCGATGTCGACGTAGTCGCCGGCGACGGGCCCGTTGCCGGCCTGACCGCCGTTTCCGCCCTGGTCCTGATCCTGCTGGTCCTGGCCCTGCTGGTCCTGATCCTGCTGGTCCTGGCCGTCGCCTCCGTCGCCCGCCTGCTCGCCCCCGTCGCCGGCGTCCTCCTGCCCGGCGTCCGGCTGTGCGGCGTTGCCGGACTCGCGCACGGCGCAGTCGGCGAGTTCCTCGAGGCCCTCGGGCCGGTCCCCGACCCGGTCGATGGCGGTCCCGATGCGGGCGAGGGCCGCGGCACGCTTCTCCTCGAGCGGCTTGGCGATCGCGTTCTCCGCGAAGCCCGGATCCTGGCGGAGGGCCTCGGCCGACTCCCCGATCCGCTTGTACGCTTCCGCGATCTGCGCGTCCAGGCCGGCGAGCTCCTTGTCCACCTCCGCCCGTGCCTCCTCCGGCACCGACGTCAGTTCGGTGGCCACGTCCGGACAGTCGATCGTGGCGCCCGAGAAGACCTGCGCCTGGCCGGCGCCCTGCCCGCCCTCCTCCGTCGCGGAAGCGTAGACGTTGGCCGCCGTCATCCCGCCACCGCCCAGGATCAGGGCGAACGCGGCGAGAGTCGCGCGCTGTTTGGGGCGTCTGCGTGTGTTGCGTGCCAAGGCAGTACTCCTACGCTTCTGTTGCGGGGGGTGGGCAGGGGATTCCCACGCCCCATACGTAGGCGGGCCACAGCACGTTCAAAGGACTCACGGTTTCTTCGCGGAATCTCAGAAAGCCCCGGTCCCGCACGCGCCGGGTCCCCGCCGGACTCACGCGGACCGGCGGGGACCCGGGGACGGGAGCGGTGAAGTGCCGTCGGCTCAGCCGAAGTTCACGTCACTGCACAGGAAGTACGTCTGGTCCATGTGCGAGGCCTGCCAGATCGTGTAGACGACGTGGCGGCCGCTGAGGCCGGAGGTGCTCACCGGGATCGAGTAGTTCTGGCTGGGCGCGTACGAGCCGGTGCGGGCCACCTGCTGGAGGTCGTCCCAGCCCAGCTGCTCGGTGGTGGGGTCGAAGCCCTGCCGGGTGACGTAGACGAGGAAGTAGTCCGCGCCGTGGCTGGCCTGGTCGTACAGCTGGACGGTGAAGTCGTCGTTCACGTTCGTCGTCTTCCAGGCGCCCACCGTGTCCAGGGAGTTGTAGCGCCCACCCTCGGTGTGCCCGCCGCTGCAGAGCTGGCCGTCGGGGACCACGGCCTGGAAGTTGCCGGCCGAGCCGTTGCGGTAGAGGCCGTTCCAGTTCCACATGGCGTTGGGGTTGTCCTGCCACGCCTGCCAGCACATCGGGTCTTCCTGCGCCATCGCCGGGTTCTGGAAGTCGCTCCCCCAGCGCTGCCAGCAGCCGTAGTTGCGGGACGCGGGATCGATCACCGAGCCGTGGGCGACGGCGGTGCCGCTCCAGGGGATCAGACAGAGCAGCGCGGCGACGGCCACGGTCAGGGCGAGCGACAGACGGGACCGGAGCGACAATGCATCATGACCATGCCAAGCCATGGAGTCCTTCTTTCCGCTGTGGGGGTCGTGGGGATGCGGGTGTGCGCTCCCACGGCGGTCGTGGGAGCGCTCCCAATGCACAGGCTGCGCCCGTCGAAGCGGAGCGGCAATGCGCATTCGCGCCACTTCCGCGCGGGCGGTGGCGCGTTCGACGCGTTCGACGGAGACGGGCCCCGGCCCCTCGGAGCCCGTCGGGTCAGAGTCCGTCGAGGTCGTGCGTCATACGGCCGAGGCAGACGACCGAGTCGTCCATCGGCACGTCGATCTCCTCGAAGCCCATCCGGTCGTAGAAGGCCCGGGCGGGCTTGTTGGCCGTCGCCATGACGAGGTGGACGGACGGCACTCCCCCGTCCCGCAGGGCCTCCAGGAAGGTCCGCATCAGCCGCCGGCCGTAGCCGCGCCCCTGCCAGTCGGGCAGCAGGTCGATGTGCAGATGGGCCGGCCAGGGGGCCAGCTCCGGGACGATCATCCGCTCGGGATGGTGCAGCAGCCAGGCGATCGTCTCGTCCGGGGTGGCCGGCGGTCCGGACGGCTCGGGGTGGCGGTCGCCGACCAGGGGCAGCCACGCGGCCCGGAAGGTCTTGGCGAAGCGGACGGTGTCGGCGGTGCCGACGACGTAGCCGACCGCCCGGCCCCGGCCGTCGTCCAGCACGAACGCCAGCTCCGGCTCCAGATGGACGTACGGCGCGGCGAAGGTGTCGGGGAAGACGGCGGGGTCGGTGTAATGGGGGCGGCTGTCCTGGCCGTTGTGCGCGGTGCGGATGCAGATGTCGTCGAGGGCCTGCCGGTCCTCACGGCGGTACGGGCGGATCCTGGGGGACTCGGTCATGCCTGGCATCCTGCAGATCTTGGGAGCGCTCCCACAACCCCTTTCCGGCCAGGTCGGGGCACGGGTCCCTGGCTTAGCCCTCCGGCCCCTGGTTACCCGAGGGGCATGAAGCTGCATATCCCGGGGCGGAACGACCGGCAGACCCATGAGAGCACGACGGACGAGCCTCGTCCAGATCACCGGACCGGCGCGGCGGCCGACGAGCTCCGCCCGGGACACGGGACCGGCGCGGCGGACGAGCCCGGACCCAGCGACGAGGTGGAGCGGGCGGCACCGGACACACCGGGCAAGCTGCCGAAGGGGGCGTGGGGCGCGGCGCTCAAGGGCAGTCTGCGCGAGTTCAAGGACGACGAACTCACCGACCGGGCCGCCGCCCTGACGTACTACGGTGTGCTGGCGCTGTTCCCGGCGCTGCTGGCCCTGGTCTCGATCCTGGGCCTCACCGGCAGGTCCACCACCGACAAGGTGCTGGAGAACCTCCAGGAACTCACCGCCCCCGGCGCGGCCCGCGACATCATCACCCAGGCGGTGCAGCAGCTGCAGGGCACCGCGGGCGTCGGCTCGCTCGTGGCGATCGTCGGTCTGGTGCTGGCCATCTGGTCGGCGTCGGGCTACGTGGCGGCGTTCATGCGCGCGTCGAACGCGGTCTACGACATCCCCGAGGGGCGTCCGGTGTGGAAGGTGCTGCCGGTACGGCTCGGGGTGACGGTCGCGCTGATGGTGATGGCCGTGATCAGCGCGCTGATCGTGGTGTTCACCGGCGGGCTGGCCCGTCAGGCGGGCGACCTGCTCGGGCTGGGCGACACCGCGCTGACCGTGTGGTCGATCGCCAAGTGGCCGGTACTGGTCGTCCTGGTCACCGTCATGATCGCGCTGCTGTACTGGGCGGCCCCGAACGCCAAGGTCAAGGGGTTCCGGTGGATCACCCCGGGCAGTTTCCTGGCGCTGGTGATCTGGCTGATCGCCTCCGCCGGGTTCGCCCTCTACGTCGCCAACTTCGGGTCGTACAACAAGACGTACGGCACGATGGCCGGTGTCATCGTGTTCCTGATCTGGCTGTGGATCACCAACCTCGCCATTCTGCTGGGGCTGGAGTTCGACGCGGAGGTCGCCCGGCAGCGGGCCATCGCCGGGGGTCATCCGCCGGAGGCGGAACCGTACACGCAGCCGCGCGACACGCGCGCCTGGGACGAGCAGGACCGGCGGCGGATGGACGAGACCTGACGCCGCCCGCGGCGGGGCTCAGTCCATCAGGCCCGCGGCGACCGTGGCGCCCAGCTCCCAGCACCGCTCGACGTCGGCCCTGCCGGGCTCGCCGGTGACGGTCACGCCGCCGGCGGCGCGACGCCAGCCGAGGCCCGTAGTGATCGACTCGATGCCCCGCACCGCGCCCGTGACGTCGTTCCCGCCGTGCACGTAGTACCCGAAGGGCCGGCCCCGGGTGGTGTCCAGGCACGGGTAGTAGACCTGGTCGAAGAAGTGCTTGAGCGCCCCCGACATGTAGCCGAGGTTGGCCGGGGTGCCGAGGAGATAGCCGTCGGCGTCCAGGACGTCGGCGGCGGTGGCGGACAGCGCCGCCCGCCGCACCACCTCGACTCCCTCGATCCCGTCGGCGGTGGCACCGGAGAGGACGGCCTCGAACATCGCCTGGCAGTTGGGCGAGGGCGTGTGGTGGACGATCAGCAGAGTCGGCACACCCCGACCCTGCCGTGCCGGTCCGCGTGCCCGCAAGCCGCCACGGCCCGTGTCCCGTTGTGGCGGCGGGGCGGGAATGGCACGATGCCCCGCATCGGTACGCGAGGGACGGGGTGCGTCTTGGTCGACGACGATCACGGGTCACCGGCGGCGGTGTTCGACGCGCTGGGCGGCGAGTACGAGAAGGCGTTCGCCTCCTCGTCGGCGCACCGGGCGTCGCTGGACCGGCTGCTCGAAGGGCTGGCGCCCGGCAGCAGGGTGCTGGACGTGGGCAGCGGGACGGGCCGCCCCACCGCCGCCGCGCTCGCCGGAGCGGGTCACCGGGTGCTGGGCGTCGACGTGTCCCCGGTGATGGTGGGGATCGCCTCCCGGCAGGTGCCCGGGGCCGAGTTCCGGTGCGCCGACATCCGCCGGACGCCCCTCGAGGACGGCTCGTTCGACGCGGTCTGCGTGTACTTCGCGCTGCTGCAGATGTCGCGGCCGGAACAGTCGGAGCTGGTGCGCCGGCTGGCGCGGGCGCTGCGGCCGGGCGGCCTGCTGGTGCTGGCCACCGTGCCGCTGGACGTCGAGGGGTTCGACGGCGTCTTCATGGGGCAGGACGTGCGCGTCACCAGTTTCGCGGCCGAGGACGTCGTCGCCCTCGTGCGTGGGGCGGGCCTGGCCGTGGAGTGGCAGGAGAGCGTGATGTTCACCCCGGCCCATCCCGACGCCCGGCCGGAACCCCAGCTCTTCCTGCACTGCCGCCGCGAGGAGGCGTGACCCCCCGGGCGGCCGGTTCGGCGGATCGCCGTGATTGTCCGGCGTGAAATCAGGTACTCGCCTTCCACTTCCATCGGAAAGCGAGGTAGCCGACGCATGTCGCAGGTAGAGGAATCCATCGAGGTCGACGTCCCCGTCCGCACCGCCTACAACCAGTGGACCCAGTTCGAGAGCTTCCCGGAGTTCATGAGCGGGGTCGAACGCATCGAGCAGCGCGGTGACACGCTGACCCACTGGGTGGCCAAGGTCGGGGGCGTGGAGCGGGAGTTCGACGCCGAGATCACCGAGCAGATCCCGGACGAGCGTGTCGCCTGGACCACGGTCGACGGTGAGGCGCGGCAGGCCGGCGTCGTCACCTTCCACCGGGTGCGGGACACCACCACCAAGGTGATGCTGCAGATGGACTTCGATCCGCAGGGGATGGCCGAGAGCGTGGGCGACAAGCTCGGCTTCGTCAAGCGGCAGGTCGGTGGTGACCTGAAGCGGTTCAAGGAGTTCATCGAGCGGCGCGGCCTGGAGACGGGCGCCTGGCGCGGCGAGGTCTGACCGCGGCGGGGGTGCGCCGGCCCCCCTCCCGGTACGACCGCCTTCGTGGTCCCGGCCTCCGGGCCGGGACCGCCGTCGTCTACGGCAGTGGTTTCGGCCCGCCCTGCGCGGCCTGGAGGTCGGCGAGCAGTTCGGCCTGTCCCGCGAGCACGCCGGACAGGATGGTGCGCGCCACCCGCAGCAGCTCCGCCACGTGCGGGCTGGTCAGCGAGTAGTACACGGTCGAGCCCTCCTTGCGGCCGACCACCAGGTTCGCCCGTCGCAGTACCGCCAGCTGCTGTGAGAGGTGGGCCGGCTCGATGCCCACCTCGGGAAGCATCTCCCCGACCGCGTGCTCGCGCTCGCTGAGCAGTTCCAGCACGCGGATGCGGGCGGGATGGCCCAGTGTCTTGAAGAACTCGGCCTTCAGCTGGTACAGCGGCGTGGTCATCGTGCCGTCCCCTTTCCGGCGCGGCAGCACGGCCCGGGCGGCCGGTCCTCGGTCCATCGCCTCATCTGTTCGTCGGCGTCCGCCTCGACGCTTTCCGACATTAGCAACTCGGTACATCCCCTCCGTCCGGTGGCCGTGGGCTGTGGACTCACAGGGGGAGCGTGATCCAGACGCTCTTGCCCCGGCCGTCGGCGTCGCCCCGGACCACGGCGGTACCGCCCAGGCCGTGCGTCAGTTCGACGACCGTGGCCAGGCCGCCCGTCCCGGCGCCGTCCGGCCCGGACAGGCGCGGCCGGTGGGGGTGGCGGTCGTGCACGGCGAACACCAGGCAATCGGCGCCCGCCGCGTAGATCACCGTCGTCTGCGGGGAGACCTCGGCCGCGTGCCGGACGCTGTTGGTCACCAGTTCGCTCAGGATCAGCAGTGCCGGGCCCACCACCGGGTGGTGCTCGCCGATCCCCCACTCCGCCAGGGCCCGCTCGGCCGTTTCGCGGGCGAGGCGCACGGCGCCGGGCCCGGTGGGCAGGGTGAGCACGTGGCGGTGCGGCAGGGTGTTCGGCGCGAAGGTCGTCACGGCGTCTCCCGGGTGGTCGCGGACACCGTGACCGGGGAGCCCGCCGCCCGCAGGACACCGTCGCGTTCCAGGTGGTCGCGGGCGGCACGGATCGCCTCGGGGGTCGTGGCGTACTCCCGGCCCTCGTGCCGCAGCAGTTCCAGGACGCCCACGGAGGCGAGGGCCCGGCGGTGCTCCGGGCGGACACCGGACGCCATCACGACGATGCCGCGCCGTCTCAGCTTCGTCACCGCGTCCTTGAGGACCAGGGCCCCGGTGGCGTCGACCACGCTCACATGGGACATGCGCAGGACGACCACGCGTACGTCGGCGAGTTCGGTCAGCTCCAGCAGGAAGCGGTGGGCGGCGGCGAAGAACAGGGGGCCGTCGATGCGGTAGGCGACGATGTGCTCGGCCAGCAGCGCGTGCTCCTCCTCCGTGTGGTCGCCCCGGTCGAGCGGCAGCGGGGCGAGCCGGGCCTGCCGGGCGACGGCGCCCAGCGCGAGGACACCGGCGACGGCCAGGCCGATGATCACCGCCTGGACGAGGTCGAGCACGAGCGTGGCGACGGCGGTCAGGACGAGGATCAGCGCGTCGGAACGGGTGGCGCGGGCCATCGCGCGCAGCGAGCCGGCCTCGACCATGCGGACGGCGGTCGCCAGCAGCACGCCGGCCAGGGCGGCGAGCGGGATCCGCGACACCAGCGGGGCGGCCGCGAAGACGATCACGGCGAGGACGGCGGCGTGCGTGAGCGAGGCCAGCCGGGAGGTCGCGCCGGTACGGACGTTGACGGCGGTGCGGGCGATGGCGCCGGTCGCGGGGACGCCGCCGAACAGCGGGGCGGCGATGTTGGCGAGGCCCTGGCCGAACAGTTCGCGGTCGGGGTCGTGCCGCTGTCCGACGGTCATGCCGTCGGCGACGGAGGCGGACAGCAGCGACTCCAGGGCGGCCAGCGCCGCCACGGCCAGGGCGGGCGCGAGCAGGCTGCCCAGGGCACCGGTGTCGACGAAGGAGAGCGAGGGGGCGGGCAGGCCCGGGGGCAGGTCGCCGATCGGACGCGCCCCGTCCAGGCCGGCCGTCTGTGCCACGACGGTGGCCGCGATCACCGCCAGGACGGAGAAGGGGACGGTCGGCTTCCAGCGCGCCCCGAGCAGCATCACGGCCGCCACGGCGAGCGCCAGCGCCGGGGCCGTCCAGCCGGGGTCGCGGATGAATTCCCCGCCCGCCCGCCAGGCCACCACCAGGACCCGCTCCCCCTCGGGCACGGGTACGCCGAGGGCGTTCGGGATCTGCTGCAGCCCGATCACGCACGCGATGCCGAGGGTGAAGCCCTCCACCACCGGCGCGGGCACGTACCGCATGCTTCCCCCGGCCCGCAGCAGCGCCAGCGCGACCAGGATCACGCCCGCCATCAGACCGACGGTGAGGACGCCCGCGGGTCCGTGGTCGGCGACGATGGGCACCAGGACCACGGTCATCGCCCCGGTCGGCCCGCTCACCTGGAGGCTGGAGCCGCCGAACACGGCCGCCAGGGCCCCGGCGACCACGGCGGTGGCCAGCCCCGCCTCGGCGCCGAGCCCGGAGGAGACACCGAAACCGAGCGCGAGCGGCAGCGCGACGACCGCGACGGTCAGGCCGGCGAGCAGGTCCCGGCGCGGATGGCGCCGCACTTGGTCCGCGTCGGCGCGGGTGGGCAGCAGCGAGATGATCCGGGACCGGACTCCGGCCTGCGGCAGCGGTACGGACACGGACCCTCGGCTTCGGCTGGGACTATATGACAGATATAGCATGTAGCCAATTGCTAAATTTTGCAATTCAGCAGGTCGATGAAGGTCCGGATGCTGAGCAGCTTCGTCCTCAGCCCGTCATGCGCCTGCGCCACGACGGTTCGACCTGGCGCCATTCGGTCTCCCATTCGGCCAGGCGCCGCAGTTGCAGCCGGGCGCGGGCGAGCCGGCCGCCGAGCAGGACCAGTCCTCCGCCGGCGACGGCGACCGTGATCCCGGCCATGACGGTCTGGAACCGTGCTTCCGCGCCGTCGGGTGGTGCGGGGACCAGCCGGCCCGCGGGGTCCGTCCACACGGTGACCTCGGTGCCCGCCGGGCTCCCCGGGTCGACCTCGGCCCGGCCCGTGCGGCCGGTGCCGTCGGGGGCGGTCCACCGCACCTTGGCCCATACGCCGCCGTCCCCGCTCCCGTCCTGCGTCACCGGCGCGGACAGCCCGGCGGCGTCCTCGGTCAGTACGGCGGGGACGGGGGTGGTCCGCTCCCGGCGCTCGGCGAGCGACCCGTCCACGGCCCCGGCCGCCGTCAGGCCGGAGAGCGCCCCGAGCAGCAGGGCGAGGACGGCCGCGGCGAGCACCAGCCAGGCCTCGGCCAGATCGCTGCGGCGGCGCAGCGGGTTCCTCCGCCACCGCCACAGCCGTACCCTCCGCGGCCTCGCACCCTGCGTCCTCGCCATCGGAGGTCACCTCCTCGCGCGGGCAACGAACGGCGCCTCACTCCAGGGTGGACCCGGTCGCCCCGTTCCGCATGGGCCGAACGGCCCGGTCCGCCGGCGCGCCCGTCAGACCGTCGGGTGCACGGGCACCACCTCGTGCTGCGGAACGCCGAGGACGACCTTGAGCGCCCCGGTCTCGGCGGCGTTGCCGAAGACGTCGTAGGCCTCCTGCATGTGGTCGAGCGGGAACGTGTGGGTGACCAGCCGGCGGGTGGGCAGCCGGCCGGCGGCCGCCATCCGCAGCAGGGTGGGGGTGGAGTGGGTGTCGACGAGTCCGGTGGTGATGGTGACGTTCTTGATCCACAGGTCCTCGAGGTGCAGTGTGGCGGGCGCGCCGTGCACCCCGACGTTGGCCAGGTGTCCGCCGGGCCGCACCATACGGGCGCACAGCTCGAAGGTCTCGGGGACGCCCACCGCCTCGATGACCACGTCCGCGCCGAGCTCGCCGGTGAGGTCCGCGATGAGCTGCTCGGGGCCCTCGCCCGCGTCGGCGACGGCGTCGGCGCCGAACTCCTTCGCGGCCTGGAGCCGGGAGGCGGCCACGTCCACGGCGACGACGCGTTCGGGACCGAACAGCCGGGCGGTGGCGATCGCGGCGAGTCCGACGGGTCCGGCGCCGACCACGACGACCGTGTCACCGGGACGGACCCGCCCGTTGAGCACGCCCACCTCGTAGGCGGTGGGGAAGATGTCGGCCAGCAGCACGGCGTCCTCGTTGGCCACCGCGCCGGGCAGCGGGTACACCGACAGGTCGGCGTAGGGGACGCGTACGTACTCGGCCTGGGTGCCGTCGATCAGGTGGCCGAGGACCCAGCCTCCGCCGCCCCGGCACTGGCCGTACACGCTCTCGCGGCAGTAGCCGCAGCGCCCGCAGGCGGAGATGCAGGAGACCAGGACGCGGTCCCCGGGACGGACGGTGCGGACGTCGCCGCCGGTCTCGACGATCTCGCCGACCGCCTCGTGGCCGAGGACGGTGCCCGGGCGGACCTCGGGCACGTCGCCCTTGAGGATGTGCAGGTCCGTGCCGCAGATGGTGACGGCGTCGACGCGCACGATGGCGTCGCCGGGTTCCTTGACGGCCGGGTCGGGGACCTCCTCCCAGGCGGACTGCCCGGGGCCGTGGAAGACGTAGCCCTTCATGCCGATCCTCACCCTTCTCGGTCTGCGGCGGGCTTCGGCGCCGGATGCGCCTGCCCGCGTCGGCGGGGTGCCGGGTGGGCGCCGGGGCGCCCCGCACTTCCAGTCTGGGCGCGGGACGCCGGATTCGCTCGGGCCGGGCGGTTCTCTGTCGGGCGGGCGGCTCACTTTGTGATTCCGCATCACGCGCTGTCGGGGTGTCCGGGCCTTTTTCGCCCCCGCCGCCCCTTCCCGTCCCGTCCCTGGGGGCTCCGCCCCCGGACCCCTTCGCGCAGTTCCCCGCGCCCCTGTGGCCCGCGCCCCTGTGGCCCGGCCCCCTTTGCGCCCTCGGGGGGTCAGGCCACCGGTCGGGCGATGCCGCTGTCCAGCAGGTGGCGGGCCTGCCTCATGGAGTCGGCGAGGCGCGGGGTGAGGCGGGAGGCGAGGGCGTACAGGCGCCGTACCGCTTCGAGGCGTTCCAGGCGCGGGGCGAGGGCCGACAGGGCGATGGCCAGGGCGACGCCCGCCCAGGCGACGGGGCCGAGCGGGACGCAGCCGAAGAAGTGGCTGACGCCCGGGGTCTGCACGAGGGCGGCGAGCACGGCGGCGGAGCCCAGGGCCGTCGCCCACACCAGGGGGCTGTGGCGGCGCCCGGAGAGGGTCTGTACCAGCTGGGCGCCGACCACTCCGCACAGGGCCATCGTGGTGGAGCGGCGTTCGGTGCCGGGGGTGAGGCGGCCGATCAGATAGGCGGTGACCGCGCCGAGGCAGGTGGTGACGCCGCGGCGCCGGACGGAGCGCAGCAGGGGCGCGCCGAGGACGTCGAGGCCCATCGGGCCGCTCGCGGCGTGCGCCGCCGTCGACGGGTCGTCGCTCGGGGTCACCGCCACCGCCATGGCGGGGAACATGTCGGTGAGCAGGTTGACCAGGAGGAGCTGACGGGTCGACAGCGGTGAGGAGCCGGCGAGCAGGGTGCCCAGCACGCTGAAGCCGACCTCGCCCGCGTTGCCGCCGATGAGGATGCTGACCGCGTCGGCGACGCTGCGCCACAGCGCGCGGCCCTCACCGACGGCGTCCACCAGGACGGACAGGTCGCCGGTGGTGAGCACCAGGTCGGCGGCGTTGCGGGCGGCGGCGGAGCCGCGGGCCTCGATGCCGACGCCCACGTCGGCGGCGCGGATGGCGGCGGCGTCGTTGGCGCCGTCGCCCGCCATCGCCACCACCCGGCCGGCCTGCTGCAGGGCCTCCACGACGTGGAGTTTCTGCTCGGGGGCGACGCGGGCGACGACTCCGGCGCCGTGCAGTGCGCGCACCCGGTCGGAGCGGCCCATGGCGACCAGGTCGTCCCCGGTGACCACCTCCGTCTCCTCGGGCCAGCCCAGTTGCAGGGCGATGGCGCGGGCGGTCTCCGGGTGGTCGCCGGTGAGCATGACGGGCAGGATGCCGGCCCGGCGCAGTTCGGCGAGCAGTTCCCGCGAGGTGTCGCGCGGCACGTCGGCGAGGGCGATCAGTCCGGCGAACTCCAGGTCGGCGAGGTCCGCGTCGAGTTCGGTGTCCGCGTCGGTCCCCCGGCGGGGACGCCGGGCGACGGCGAGGACGCGCAGTCCCTGGCCCGCCAGGGTGTGGGCGGTGCCGGCCGTCTCCTCGGGGAGGTCCCGGCAGGCGGGGAGGACCGTCTCGGGGGCGCCCTTGACGACGAGGAGTCCGGTGTCCGCGTCGCCGTCCCGGCCGACGGCCGCCGCGTAGCCGCGGCTGGCCTCGAAGGCCAGCTCGCCGTCGGCGGTCCAGCCGGCGTCGGGCGGGGCGACGTCGAGGACGGCCTCGTCGGTGGCGTGGGCGACCCGGCGTCCCTCTCCGGTCTCCTCCTGCGGACAGGCGCGCGCGGCGAGCCGTACGACCGGTACGGCGTCCTCGGCGTCCGGGGCGAGGACGGTGCCGTCGGCGGTGGCCACCCGGACCAGGCGGAGCCGGTTCTCGGTGAGGGTGCCGGTCTTGTCGAAGCAGACGGTGTCGACCCGGCCGAGCGCCTCCAGGGTGCGCGGGGTGCGGACCAGTACGCCCCGCCGGGAGAGCCGGCGGGCGGCGGCCATCTGGGCGACGGTCGCGACCAGCGGCAGCCCTTCGGGGACGGCGGCGACGGCCACGGCGACACCGCCGCTGACGGCACGCCGTACCGGGCTGCCGCGCAGCAGGGACAGGCCGGTGACCAGCGCACCGCCGGTGAGGGTCACCGGGAGGGCCTTGCGGGTCAGTTCCTGCAGACGGGCCTGGACTCCGGCGGGCGGCGGGACGCGGGCGGCCAGGGCGACGGCGCGGCCCGCCTCGGTGCGGTCGCCGGTGTCCACGACGAGCGCGTCGGCGCGGCCGGCCACGACGGTGGTGCCCTCGAAGACCATGCAGGTCCGCCGGGCGACCGGCGCGCCCGGGGTCGGGTCCAGGGTCTTGGTCACGGGCAGCGACTCGCCGGTGAGCGACGACTCGTCGACCTCCAGCCCGTCCGCCTCCAGCAGCCGCGCGTCCGCCGGTACGACGTCGCCGGCGCCGAGGCTGATCCGGTCCCCCGGCCGCAGCCGGGCGGCGTCGACGGTGACCGTGCCCCGGGAGGTGTCCTGCCGGCGGGCCTTGGGCCGCTGGTGGGCGGCGAGCCGGGCGAGCGCCCGTTCGGCGCGCAGCCGCTGGAGGCCGCCCGCGACCGCGTTGATGTCCATGGCGCCGACGACGAGCAGCGCGTCGACGAGCGAGCCGAGCAGCGCGGAGGCGACCGCCCCGGTGGCCAGGACGGGGGTGAGCGGGTCGTCGAGCTCACGGCGGACGGCGCCGGCCGCCTGCCAGGTCCAGCGGGCGGGGGCGGCCGCGGGCGTGCGGGTGAGCCGCGCGGCCCGCTGCCGGGAGCGTTCGGCGAGCAGGGCGAGTCCGGTGGGTTCGGCGTCGGTGCGGGTGCCGCGCAACAGCTCGTGCGCCTCGTGCGGTTCCAGGGCGTGCCAGGGCACGTGCAGCCGGGGTTCGGGCGGCGTGGCGCGGGCCACGCGCAGGCCTTCCGTCCAGCCGGTGAGCAGGGCGCCCGCCGCCGCGATGTTCACCGGGGCGTGCCGGGTGAGCCGCCGCCACAGCCGGCCGCCGGGTGTGCCGCCGCGGGCCACCATCAGCCCGGACAGGGCGGCGCCGGCCCGGGCCAGGGTCTGCGAGCGGCGGCCGACCCGGCGGGCCGCCGGAACGGCCGTCAGCAGGCGCCAGACGTCGGTCAGTTCGTTCGGGGCGAGCGCGTCGGCGCCCCAGGCGAGCGCCGAGCGCGCGTCCGTGAGGGCGATCGCCACATCGCCGGCGGGCAGCCCGTCCGCCACGTCGGCGTCGCCGTGCGCGGCCACGCGGGCGACGCTCACCACGATGTGCCCGTCGTTCTGCAGCGCCCGTACGACGTCGCCGAACGGCAGGTCGGCGGGGGCCGTCTCGTCGGCGAGGCGGGTGATGTCCTTCAGGTCGGAGCCGCCGGTGACCACGACGTGCAGTCCGGCCCGGCGGGCCGCGTCGAGGACGGCCTCGGCGCAGGGGTCGACGGGGTCCTCGAACAGCGCGGGCTCTCCGTCGGCGGGCCGCGTCCGGCCGCGCAGCGCGTCGGCGTGCAGGACCAGGGAGTCGGCGATCTCCAGCTGCCGCAGCCGCTCGGCGCTGCGGACCAGGACGCCGGACCGGGCGAGGTGGGTGCCGAGGACCGCGCCGAAGGCGGCGGGACCGTAGCGCGCCGCCTTGGGGGAGCCGGCGAGGACGGCTTCGGCCGCCTCCCGGGTGTCGTGGGTGATGAGGAGGGTGGCGGCGGCGCCCGCGAGGCTGCCGGTGCCGGCGTGGGCCGCGTACGCCTGGGCGGGCGTCACCCGCAGGGGCGGGCGGGTGCCGGCGGGGCAGGGGATGCTGGTGCGCCGTTCGAGGCAGACGTCGTCGTGCAGGGCCTCGAAGGCGGCGGCCCGCGCGGTCGCCTCGGTCAGCTGGCCGGTGCGCAGCAGTCCGTCGAGTACCAGGGACGCCGGGGACTGTCCGGCGCCGTGCGCGGCGGCGTTGGCGGCGGCGAGGAGGAGTTCCGTTCCGCCGCGGCCGAACCGCTGCCGCAGCAGGGCGCGGAAGCGGGGGTTCTCGCGCAGCAGGGTGACGGCTGCGGTGACCGCCTTGGGGCTGCGGGGCAGGCGCAGTGACCGGCCGGCCAGGGCGCCGGCCGCGCCGGCGACGTCCAGCAGCAGCGCGGTGGCGGCGACCCGCACCTCGCGGGGGTCGCCGGGGTGGGCCGTGTCGTCCTCGTCCTCGGGGCCGGCGTCCTCGGTCAGCCCGAGGCGGGCGGCGAGCGCGACGGCACGCTCGGTCACACGGTCGCCGGCCGCGTCCGTCACGGCGGTCACCACGAGCCGGGACAGTCCTTCGTCCCAGTACGCCGTCAGCACGTCGGGGTGGTCGAGCAGTTCGGCGGCGACCTCGCGGGCGAGCGGGGCGGCGGCGCCGTCCGGGTGCCGCAGGGCCAGGTGGACACGGTGTCCGGCCCGCCAGTGCCGGTCGCCGCCGAGAGCGTTGCGGGCGACGTGGCCGAGGCGGCGCGTCGTGTCGTGGACGGACGTCATGCCCTGTGCGGTGCCGCGGGCGGCGCCTGCGGCGACTCCCGCCACGGCCCCCGCGAGAGGGGCGACGTCGAAGCGTGTGAGCATCTGCGGGGTCCTGTTGATCGTGGCTCAGCCGGTGTGGCGGGCGTCGCGCGACCACCCGGGGGTGTTGTCCCGGTCCGGGCCGGGGCCGGGGTTCCCGCCGTGGTGCCGGGCGGCACCGGCGACCTGCTCGGCCGTGCCACCCGCCTCGGCGGACTGTTCGCGCACAGGGGACTCCGCCCGGCCACCCCGCTCGTGGGAGGGGTCGGGGTGGGAGCCGTGGTGCCGGGTGGCGTCGGCGACCTGTTTGAGGGCCGAGGCGGTGGCGGTGTCGCCCACCCTGGCGGGCTGGTCGCGCACGGGGTGCTCCGTACGGCCGGTGCGGTCGCGGGAGGGGGTGAGCCGGTCACCGGGGCCCGCGGGCGGGCGGTCGGCCGGTGTTCCGCGCCGTCCGTCCGCGTCGGCCGGCGGCTCCGCGCCCGGCTCGCCGTCGAGCCGTCGTGCGGGGCTCTCCCCGTCGCCGCCGTCGAGCCGTCGTGCGGGGTCTTCCCCGTCGCCGCCGTCGGACCGCTGGGCGGGGCGCGGCTGGGTGAGCCAGGCGACGGCCGCGCCGGTCAGCGCCACCGGCCATTCGACGACGCCGGCCACGCCGAGCACCCCGGCTCCGGCGTAGACGGCCATCCGGCGTCCGCGCGGGGAGACCGCGCCGATCGCGTCCAGGGCGCCACCGGTCACCCTCCCCACCTGCTCCGCGCCCGGCAGATGCCGCAGGCCCGAGGCGACGGCCCGCAGGGGCTGCGGAAGATCGGACGGACGGGACGTGTCCTGCTCCATGTCGGCCTCCACGGGCGAGTCCCTCACGGGCACTCATCACCTTCCCTGCCTTTCCCCTCATATTCAGACGTAAAAGGGCAAAGCGCCTTTCTTGTGCGCCCTCGGCGGCGAGGACGCCGCCTTCCCCCCGTGCCCGTGTCGGAACGGGCACGCCGGGTACTAGGTGCAGGCACACACAGGCACACGGCGGACGCGCGGACCGTCCGGTCGGAGAAAGGAGTGGTCATGACGGAGAACGGCGAGGACGCCACGCTCGCCCGGCCCCCGGGGACCCGGGAGCTCCGTCTGGCCACGGGCACTCCGGGACCGGTGCCGGCGCACACCGTGCGGAGCGGCGCGCGGGACCAGGAGGACGACCCCGAGCTGCCCCGCGACCGCAATCAGGCGATCCTGGAGGCGGCCAAGCAGGTCGGCGCGGTGCTCAAGCGGGGCGGGCACCTGTTCGCCCTGGCCGGCAGTGTCGCCGTCCACGCCCACGGCGGCAGCGGGAACCTCCAGCACGACGTCGACTTCTGCGTCCGGCCCGAGGACGCCGAGTCGGTGGCCGCCACGCTCCGCGAGGCCGGGCTGACGGTGTACGCCCCGCCCGAGGACTGGCTGATCAAGGCCACCTGCTTCGGCCAGGACGTCGACCTCATCTTCGAGCTGGCGCACCGGCCCGTCTCCACCGAGATGCTCCGGCGGGCGTCGGAACTGCCGGTGGAGTCGGTGCGCATGCCGGTCCTGGCGCCCACCGATCTGCTGACCGGCCTGCTGGCCGCCTTCTCGGAGCACCACTGCGACTTCGGGGCCGTCCTGCCCATCGCCCGCGCCCTGCGCGAGAAGGTCGACTGGGAGCGGGTACGGCGCGACTGCGGGGACGAGCCCATGCCGGCCGCCTTCTTCTTCCTCCTGGAACGCCTGAACGTCATCTGAACGTCCGCGGAAGGAACGCTCATGAACACCCAAGACGCCGGATCCGCAGGCGGCACACCGGCGGCGGGCCCGGAGTACCGCGTCGCCCACCTCCAGGACCGTCTCGCCTCCGGCGAGCTCGGCGAACTCGGTGTGCGGGTCGAGGTCCGCGGCAAGGCCGTACTGGTCACCGGGACCGTCCCCTCCGCCCAGTGCCGCGAGGACGTCCTGAGCACCGTACGGGAGGAGCTCGCCGGGCTCGAGGTGCACTGCGACGTCGTGATCAGCGAGACCTCGTCACCCGATCACGCGGAGGAACTGTCATGATCCGGATCGCCGCCGTCGGGGACATCCACATGAGCCCCGACACCCGGGGCTCGCTCCGCCCCGCGTTCGACACCCTGCCCGAGTGCGCCGACCTCCTGCTGCTGGCCGGGGACCTCACCCGGCACGGCACCGTCGAGGAGGCCCGCGTGGTGGCCGACGAGATCCGGGGCCTGGGCGTTCCCGTGGTCGCCGTGCTCGGCAACCACGACCACCACGACGACCGGCAGGACGAGGTCACGGCCGTCCTGCGGGACGCCGGCGCCCATGTCCTGGAGGGGGAGTCGGCGGTCGTACGGGCCGGTGACGCGCGCGTCGGGGTGGCCGGTACCAAGGGGTTCGGCGGCGGGTTCGTCGGGGCGAGCGCCGGGGAGTTCGGCGAGCCGGTGATGAAGGAGTTCGTGCGCCTCTCCCGCCGGTGCGCCGACGGCCTGCGGGCCTCGCTGGAGAAGCTGGACCAGGAAGGCTGTGACGTCCGGATCGCCCTCACCCACTACTCCCCCGTGCCGGAGACCCTGGCCGGGGAGCCGCTGGAGATCTATCCGTTCCTGGGCAGCTATCTGCTGGCCGAGGCGATCGACACGGCCGGCGCCGATCTCGCCGTGCACGGGCACGCGCACGCCGGCAGTGAGCACGGCATGACGACGGGGGGCGTGAAGGTGCGCAACGTCGCCCAGCCGGTCATCGGCCGCGCCTTCCACGTCTACCACCTGCCGGTCCGCGACCGTGTGGGCGCCGGCACCGGCACGGGGGCGGCCACCGCCTGAGCCCGCCCACCGCCCCACCACCCCAGCGCCGCCGGTCGCACCGGCGGCGCTTCTCTCTGCCCCGGGGCCGGGTCCGTACGGGGCCTCTCGGGTGAACACCCCGCAAGGCGCGCACCTTTCGCGCGTTTTGTCTGCTTAACATGCTGGCTCCGTGTCCCGTGATCCTCGTCGCCCCGCACGCCCCCGGAGCACGGTCGCGCTCGCCTGCCCGCGTCGCCGCCGGCCCGCGCCTCGCGTCCTTCCCCGCCGACCCCGTACGAGAGGACACCAGATGGCGCTGCCGGGCCGTACCGGACCGTCGTCCGCGCTCGCCCTCACCCCGCACGACGCCGAACTGCGCGCCGCCGCACGGCATCCGGCCCGCCGCCGCTTCCTCACCCTCACCGCCGCGGCCGCCGCCCTCGCCTTCACCACCAACCTCCCCGCGCGCGGCGCCTTCGCCGCGCGCCGGCTCGACGCGGCCCGCCTCACCGAGGACCCGTTCACGCTCGGCGTCGCCTCCGGGGACCCGCTGCCCGACTCGGTGCTCATCTGGACCCGGCTGGCCCCGGCTCCCTTCGAACCGGACGGAGGGCTCGGGCAGCAGCGGGTGGAGGTCTCCTGGGAAGTCGCGCTCGACGAGTCCTTCGCCCTGGTCGTGCGGCGGGGCACCGCCCTCGCGCATCCCGAGTACGCACACAGCGTGCGCGCCGACGTGAAGGGCCTGGAAGCGGACAGCCACTACTACTACCGGTTCCGCGCGGGCACCTGGATCAGCCCCACCGGCCGCACCCGTACCGCTCCCCCGGCCGGCGCCGGCACCGCGGGCCTGAGACTGGCGGCGGTCGCCTGCCAGGCGTACCACGACGGCTACTACACGGTGCACCGGCACCTCGCGCAGGAGGACGTCGACGTGGTGTTCCACCTCGGCGACTACCTGTACGAGTACGCCGTGAACTCCGCGGGCGGCGCCCGCGGTTACACCGACGTCGTGCTGCCGTCCGTGTTCGACCGCGAGACGACGACCCTGGCGGACTACCGGATGCGCTACGCGCTCTACAAGAGCGACCCCGACCTGCGGGCCGCGCACGCCGCCCACCCGTTCGTCGTCACCTGGGACGACCACGAGACCGAGAACAACTACGCGGGAGCGATCGACGAGAACGGCAGCGATCCGGCGCTGTTCCTGACCCGCCGCGCCGCCGCCTACCGCGCCTGCTGGGAGAACCAGCCGCTGCGCGCCGACCAGCTTCCCGAGGGCCCCGACGCCCAGCTGTTCCGCCGGCTGCACTGGGGCACCCTCGCCCAGTTCGACCTCCTCGACACCCGCCAGTACCGCTCCGACCAGGCCCACGACGACACCCCGCACGTGCCCGGGCCCGAGTCGGACGACCCGGCGCGCACCCTCACCGGGGACACCCAGGAGCGCTGGCTGCTCGACGGGTGGGGCGCGTCGACGGCGCTGTGGAACGTGATGCCCCAGCAGGTGTGCTTCTCCCAGCGCAAGCTGGACCTGAACGACGGGGCGAAGGTCTCCATGGACGCCTGGGACGGCTACCGCGCCGGTCGCGGCCGGCTGGTCGCGGGCGCGAAGGCGGCCGGTGTCGAGAACTGGCTGGTCCTCACCGGTGACGTCCACGTCGCGTACGCCTTCGACATCAAGGACGACTTCGACGACCCCGGCTCCGTCACTCTGGGCACGGAGCTGACCTGCACCTCCGTCGCCAGCGGCCGCGACGGCGCGGAGCACCCGGCCAACTGGGACACCTACCTGCGGGCCAACCCCCACCTGAGGTTCTACGACGGCCGGCGCGGCTATGTGCGCGTCGAGCTGGGCCGGGAGAACGCGCGGGCCGATTTCCGTGTCGTGCCGGTCGTGACGACGCCGGGCGCCGCCGTCTCCACGGCCGCCTCCTTCGTCACCGAGGTGGGCTCGCCGGGTCTGACGCCGGTGTGACCCGTCCGGGTGGCCGCCGGCGCGCGCCGGTACTGCACTCGGGCCCGTTCCGGGTCACCGATGCGGTGAATCCGGCGTGTCCCCACATCGTGCCGGGTGTCACGGGCAAGGTCTGAGTCGCCTCCGCAGCTTCGCCACCCTTGAAGGAGACGTACCGAATGGTCCTCAGACACGCCCGGGCCGCGCGCCGGTCGGCGTTCACGGCGCTCGGCGCCCTCGTCCTCGCCGGGCTCCCCTGTGCCGCGGCGGCCGATGCCACGCCCGCGGCGGGACCGACGCCCGGCGCCGCCCAGACCCTGGGTGCCGACCGGCCGTCGCCCCATCTGCTCGCCGCCCTCCGGCGCGACCTGAAGCTGGACGAGGCCCAGGCCTCCGAGCGGCTGGTCAACGAGGCCGAGGCGGGTTCCCGGGCGGGCCGGCTGCGCAACGCGCTCGGCGACCGGTTCGCCGGTGCCTGGGTGCGCGGCAGGACGGCCGAGCAGCTCACGGTCGCGACCACCGACGCCGAGGACGTGCCGGCCATCGAGGCCCAGGGCGCCACCGCCAAGGTGGTCCGGCGGACACTGGCCGGCCTGGAGGCGGCCAAGGCGAAGCTGGACGCGGCGGCCGAGCGCGTCAAGACCCTCGACACGCCCGTCTGGTACGTCGACGTACCGGAGAACCGGATCATGGTGCAGGCGACGAGTCAGGAGGCCGGCAACGCCTTCGTCGAGGCCGCGGGGCTCGAAGGCGCGGACGTCGGCATCCGGATGACGACGGTACGGCCGCGCCTGCTGCAGGACATCACCGGCGGCGACGCCTTCTACATCGACGACGCCGCGCGCTGCTCGGTCGGCTTCTCCGTGACCCGGGGCGAGCAGCCGGGCTTCGTCACCGCCGGTCACTGCGGCAGGGCCGGCGCGACCACGACCGGGTACGACCGCACCGCGCAGGGCGTCTTCCAGGCCTCCGTCTTCCCCGGCGAGGACATGGCGTGGGTGGCGACCGATGACCAGTGGACGCCCACGCCCGACGTCAAGGCGCAGGACGGCCAGGAGGTTCAGGTCACCGGTTCGGCGCAGGCCCTCGTCGGGGCGTCGGTGTGCCGTTCCGGCTCGACCACCGGATGGCACTGCGGGACCATCGAGCAGCACGACACCAGCGTGAGCTACCCCGAGGGCAGGGTCGACGGGCTGACCCGGACGACGGTGTGCGCCGAGCCGGGCGACTCCGGCGGGCCGTACGTCGCGGGCGCGCAGGCGCAGGGGGTCACCTCCGGCGGTTCCGGTGACTGCGCCAGTGGCGGTACGACGTTCTACCAGCCGGTCAACCCGATCCTCGGCGACTTCGGGCTCACCCTGACCACCGCCGCCGCGCAGACGGCGCCGGACCAGCAGGAGGGCGGCGCCGAGGCGTGGACCGCGGGCCGGGTCTACGAGGTGGGCGCCACGGTGACCCGTGACGGTGTGACGTACCAGTGCCTGCAGACCCACCAGGCCCAGGGCGCGTGGGCGCCCGCCGGCACTCCGGCGCTGTGGCAGCGGCTGTGACGGCATGACCGTACGGGGGGGGGGGGGGGGGGCGCGGGGGGGCCGCCCCCCCCCCCGCCGCCCGCCCCCCCCCCCCCCCCCCCCCCCCCCCCCCCCCCCCCCCCCCCCCCCCCGTTCCCGGGCGCGGCCGTCACCACTCCGCTTCCGTGAGCAGGGCGTACGCCGTGGCCACGAACGGGTCGTGGGCGCGGAAGCGGCGGGTGCAGACCGGAGACCACACCGGAGGCGAGGTCCTGCACCGCGGCCTGCAAGCGGGCCGAAGTGCCTGACTGCTCCATGTCATCTGCTCCCGTCGATCCCGTTCAGCCCTTCTTCGGGCGCGGGGTCGGCGGCGACAGCAGAGCCGCGCCTCCGCAGGCGACGACGGCCAGCGCGGCGCACTCAAGGCTGTCGCGGTACACACCGTCGGTCTCGGCCGGGTCGAGTGCCGCCTCGATGCCGGCGCTCCGGATTCCGGTGAGTTCCTCGGTGACCTTCTCGTCGGGACGCATGACACCCTCTCCCTGAGGTGGAGCGATCACCTCCCCCCAGGTTCACCCACATCAAACAAATCGCTCCACTTTTCCCGGACTTGTTTTCGTCACTTCCTCAACAGGCCGGGAGCGTACGGGCGTCACGAGGAGACGGCGGGCGGGCGTACGCCGGACAGGAGCACGCCGCTGTGCGGGCGGGTCGGGACCCGGTGCAGCGGGATCGCGAGATTCTGCTCCGGCACCGTGTACTCCATCCGGGCGAGCCGCACCGCGAGCGCCTCCAGCACGCCGACGGTGATGCCCTCGCCGGGACAACGGTGGCCGGCGGCCGGGTCGCCGCCGCCCTGCGGGATCAGTTCGTCGCGCTCCACGGGCCGTTCGAGGAAGCGCCGCGGGCGGAAGGCGTACGGATCGCCCCACAGCGACTCGTCGTGGTTCTGGCCGTACACGTCGAGCACCACCAGTCCCCCGGCCGGGACCCACTCGCCCCGCCAGTACAGGTCCCGGGCGGCCAGACCGCCGAGGAACGGCACGAACGGGTAGAAGCGGCGCACCTCGTGGGCGAACGCGGTGGTGAACGGGACGTCCCCGTCCGCCAGGGGCGCCCGGTGCTCGGGCCACTTGTGCAGGGCGTGCGCGGTGAAGGCGACGAACCAGGCGACGGCGGTCGTCGGGCGGACGACGTTGAGCAGTTCCACCGCGGCCGTCTTCCCGTCGAGCGGCCCGCCGTCCGCGTCGCGGTGCCGGCACACCAGGTCGAGGACCGAGTCCTCGGGGGCGGTGACCGTGCCGGACCGTATGTCCCGCACCAGCCGGCCCAGCCGGTCCTCCTGCCGGGCGCGGGCGCGCCGGGCCCGCAGGTGGCGCGGTCCGGCGGTGGCGAAGCCGTCGACCATGGCGATCATGTCGCGGGCCGTCGCCTCCGCGTCGGCGTCGTCCAGCGGTATGCCGGCCCACCGGTGGACCCCGGTGGTGAGCACCGTGGCCGCCTCGTCGAACAGCACGACGGAGCCGCGCCGGCCCCAGGCGGGTACGGCCTCGTCCCAGGCCTCGGTCACATGGCCGACGAGGCCGGCGATCCGGCCGGGTTCGAGCAGCGGCAGGAACAGGGACTTGCGGGTGCGGTGGGCGACGCCGTCGAGCGTGTGCACCGCCTCGTGGCCGAACAGGGTGGCGAGCACGGGTTCGGGGATGGCGCGGTGCCGGTGCACGTTCTGTTCGTCGTAGAAGAACCGCACCGCTTCGGGGCCGCGCAGGGCGAGGGCGGGCCGGCCCAGGATCCGGGTGCGGACCACGGGGCCGGGGGTGTCGCGCATCCGGTTGGGCAGCCAGGCGTAGCCCTCGGCCAGCAGCGGCAGGGTGCGGTCGAGCAGGGGGCGGCTGAGTACGTCCATCGGCGTCGGGTGCCCCGGGGGGAGGGCGGGACACTCCGGGCGGGGCGGGGCCACCCGTTCGGATGTGGCCGAGGCCACGTGCCGGAGGAGGTCGGGGTCATACCGGGACGGGTGGGGCGGCGGCTAGCGTTCCGTGCGGTCCTTTCACCCCAGCGGTTCGGGCGGCCCGGCAGTGCAGGCAGATCTCTCACCGGTCATCGCGGCGACGGCGCGGTGGCTGACGTGTTCCTTTCCCGCGCCCGGCGGGGCGCTGGCCGTCGCGCTGTGCGAGGCGCAGGCGCGGCAGGCGGTGACCGTCGCGGCGCGGCTGCGGTATCCGACGGAGATGGACGCCGCCCTGGTCGGGCTGGCGGGGCCGGGGGGTTCGGGGCGGCTCGACTGGGTGACCGGGGCGGATGCGGAGGGCTCGGGCGAGGCGTGGCGTACGTGGGTCGACGAGGTGGTGGCGAGCTGGGCGGTGTGTCTGCTGGCCGATCCCGGGCTGGCCGGTCTCGCGGTGAGCGCGCTCACGGGGGGTGCCGTGCCGGCCGAGTTCCGTCGGCTGGTCGCGCCCGATGAGGCGGATCGCCGGGCGGCGGCACTGCTGCGGCATCCGGATCTGGTGGCTCCGGTGGCGGGGCTTCACCAGTCGGCGCTGCTGAGCCGGCTGGATCCGGACACCACCCTGGTGGTCTGACTTCGGCGTTTGCCGGGGCCCGATGCTGTGGCTGGGCGGGGGTGGGTCGCGCGGCCCGGCGCTTACGGGGCGCCGTCGCGCCCACCCGTGCCGCCCTGCGGCACGACTGCCCGCGGGAACGGCGGCACGCGACTGCCCACGGGAACGGCGGCACGCGACTGCCCGCCCCAGCGGCACGATTGTCCGCGGTGGACATGATCACCCTGTGTCACTCACTGGAATGCAGTAGGCGAGCGGGCCGGGGGTGGGGGGCGGGGGCAGGGTGGGCGGTATGAGTACCGTCATATCGCGGAAGTGGGAGCACGCCGTCGTCACCGGTGGGGCGGGATTCGTCGGGTCCCATCTGTGTGCCGCCCTGCTCGACGCGGGCGCCGCCGTCACCTGCGTGGACGACCTCAGCACCGGCCGCCCGGAGAACATCGCCCCGCTGCTCGAACGGCCCGGGTTCACGCTCGTGCGGGCCAACGTGGCGCGGGAACTGCCGGTCGACCGGCCGGCCGACCTGGTGCTGCACTTCGCCTCCCCCGCCTCCCCGGCGGACTATCTGCGGCTGCCGCTGCACACCATGGAGACGGGCAGTCTCGGCACCCGCAACGCCCTGAAGCTCGCCCAGGACGCCGAGGCCCGCTTCGTCCTCGCCTCCACCTCGGAGGTCTACGGCGACCCCCAGCAGAACCCGCAGGACGAACGGTACTGGGGCCACGTCAACCCGGTCGGCCCGCGCAGCGTCTACGACGAGGCCAAGCGCTTCGGCGAGGCGCTGACCACCGCCCACGCGGAGGCCCGCGGCACGGACACCTGCATCGTGCGGCTGTTCAACACCTACGGCCCGCGGATGCGCGGCCACGACGGCCGCGCCGTACCGACCTTCGTCCGGCAGGCCCTGGCCGGCGAACCCCTCACCGTGACCGGTGACGGACTGCAGACCCGCTCGCTGTGCTACGTCGACGACACGGTGGCCGGCGTCCTCGCGGCGGCCGCCCACGGCATGCGCGGCCCCGTCAACATCGGCAACCCCGGCGAGATCACCATGCTGGGCCTGGCCCGTCTCGTCGTCGCGCTCGCGGGTTCCCGCTCGGAGGTCCGCTACATCGAACGCCCGGTGGACGACCCCGCCGTGCGCTGCCCGGACATCACGCTGGCCCGCGACAAGCTCGGCTGGGAGCCCCAGGTGGCCGTCGAGGAAGGGCTGCGCCGCACGATCGACTGGTTCCGCGCCGAAGTCCGCCGCTGAGCGAAAGGCCCGTCCGCCATGCGCATCCTCGGAATCAACGCCCTCTTCCACGACCCCGCGGCCGCCCTGGTGATCGACGGCCGGACCGTCGCCGCCGCGGAGGAGGAGAGGTTCTCCCGGCGCAAGCACGGCAAGCGCCCGCTGCCGTTCTCCGCCTGGGAGCTGCCCGGTCAGGCCGCCGCCTGGTGTCTGAAGCGGGCCGGGCTGCGTCCGGAGGACCTCGACGCGGTCGCCTACTCCTTCGACCCGGCACTGGCCCGCCCCGCCGACGCGATGGGCCTGGACGACCCGTGGGACCACCTGCGGCTCACCTACGCGCGGGAGGCCCCCGGCTTCCTGCGGACCGCGCTGCCCGGACTCGACCCCGGCCTCGTCCGCTTCGTACCGCACCACATGGCGCACGCCGCCTCCGGCGCCTTCGCCGCGCCGGACGCCGGGGACTGCTCCGTGCTCGTGCTGGACGGCCGCGGCGAGCGCGCCTCGCACCTCGCCGCCCGCCGGGTGCGCGACCGGCTCGAGCCGCTGCGCGCCCAGGACCTCCCCCACTCGCTCGGCCTGGTCTACGAGGAACTCACCGAGCACCTCGGCTTCCTGCGCTCCTGTGACGAGTTCAAGGTGATGGCCCTCGCCTCCCACGGCACCCCGCACATGCTGCCCGAACTGCGCCGGTACGTGTATCCGACCGGCGACGGCGGCTTCCACGCCACCGGTGTGCCCTGGCACGAGATGTGCGTGCCGCGCGGCCCGGACGAACCCTGGACCCAGGACCACGCCGATGTCGCCGCGAGCGCGCAGGCCGTGCTGGAGGAGACCCTGCTGGACCTGGCGCGCTGGCTGCACGGCCGTACCCACCACTCCGTGCTCGCCCTCGCCGGGGGCGTCGCCCTGAACTGCGTCGCCAACTCCCGCATCGCCCGTGAGGGCCCGTTCTCCCGGGTGTGGGTGCAGCCCGCGGCCGGGGACGCGGGGACCGCTCTCGGCGGCGCCCTGCTGCTGTCCGCCGGCGCCGGTGACGGACCCGAGCCCATGACCGGCGCCGACCTCGGCCGGGACTGGTCCGACGCGGAGCTGGGGGCGTGGCTGAAGACGGCCTCCGTCCCCTTCGAGCGGCCGGCGGACATCGCCGCCACCGTGGCCCGGACCCTGGCCGGCAACGGCGTCGTCGCCTGGTTCCAGGGGCGCAGCGAGTACGGGCCCCGGGCGCTCGGCCACCGCTCGCTGCTGGCCCACCCCGGACACGCGGGCAACCTGGAGCGGCTCAACGACGTCAAGGGACGCGAGCAGTTCCGGCCGGTGGCGCCGATGGTGCTCGCCGAACGGGCCGCCGAGATCTTCGACGGGCCGCTGCCGAGTCCGTACATGCTGTTCGTGCACGACGTGGCCCCCGCCTGGCGGGACCGTATCCCGGCCGTGGTGCACGTCGACGGCACCGCCCGCATCCAGACGGTCGATCCGGCGCGCGAGCCCCTGGTGGCGCGGATGCTGGGCGAGTTCGAGCGGCTGACCGGGCTGCCCGTGGTCGTCAACACCAGCCTCAACACGGCGGGCCGGCCCATGGTGGACGACCCCCGCGACGCCCTGGAGTGCTTCGGCTCCTCCCCCGTCGACCTCCTGGCCATCGGCCCGTACGCGATCCGGCGCGGCGATCTGTTCCGCTCCGGCGACGCCGGCGGGGGGTCCCGGTGACCGGGCCGGCCGCCCCGGACGGGGAGTACGCGGTGGTGGTGCCGACGCTCGGCAGGCCCGGCCTCGGCCGGTGTCTGCGGGCGCTGGCCGAGGCGGACGGGCCCGGCCCGGTACGGGTCGTGGTGGTCGACGACCGCCCGGACCGGGCCGGTGCGCCGCTGACCGCCGCCGTCCCGCCGTCACTGCGCTCGCGCACCCTCGTCGTACCCGGCGGGGCGCGGGGTCCGGCCGCCGCCCGCAACACCGGATGGCGGGCCGCCGGGGACGCGCCGTGGGTCGTCTTCCTCGACGACGACGTGGTGCCCGGCCCCACCTGGGCCGACGACCTGGCGCTCGACCTCGCCGGGGCGAGCGTCGCGACCGCCGGGATCGCCGCCCGGATCGAGGTGCCCCTGCCGCCGGACCGGCCGCCCACCGACTGGGAGCGGGGCACCGCCGGGCTGGCCCGGGCCCGCTGGATCACCGCCGACATGGCGTACCGGCGCCGGGCGCTGGAGGCCGTAGGCGGCTTCGACGAACGGTTCCGCAGGGCCTTCCGGGAGGACGCGGACCTGGCGCTGCGGGTGCTCGACGCCGGCTGGACCCTGTCCGAGGGCCGTCGCACCACCGCCCACCCGGTGCGGCCGGCCGGGCGCTGGATCTCCGTACGGCTCCAGGCGGGCAACGCCGACGACGTGCTGATGACCAGGCTGCACGGGCGCGGCTGGTGGCAGCGGGCGGAGGCACCGCGGGGCCGGCTGCCCGCGCATCTGGCGCTGACCGCGGCGGGCCTGACGGCGGCGGGCTGTCTGCTGTCCGGCCGGCCGCGTACGGCGGTGGCGTGTGCCACCGGGTGGCTGGCGGGGACCGCCGAGTTCGCCCTCGCCCGGATCCTGCCGGGTCCGCGCACCCGCGACGAGATCGTCACGATGGCCCTCACCAGCGTGCTCGTCCCGCCCGCCGCGACCTGGCACTGGCTGCGCGGCCACGTCCTGCACCGCACGGCACGGTCCCGCCCGCACCGGGCCGGTTCCCCCGCGCCCGCGCACTCCCCGTCGGCCGGCGAACGGCTCCTGTCGTGACCCGCCCGTCCCGCCGGCCGCCCCCGGTCGCGGCCCCTCCGTCCGCGGCCCTCCGCGACCGTGCCGCCGGCCCCGCCGAGACCGCGTCCCGGCCGACGGGACACACGGCCTCCACCGCGCCGGCCCCCCGCACCCGGGCCGTAAGCCGCCCGGCCCACCCACCGTGCGGCCGGGGTGCCCGTCCGGTCGTGACCTCCCGCGACCGCGCCGCCGGGTCCCCCGAGACCGCGTCCCGGCCGACGGGACACACGGCCTCCCCCGCGCCGGACCCCCGCACCCGGGCCGTAAGCCGCCCGGCCCACCCACCGTGCGGCCGGGGTCGTCCGGTCCGGCGGACGACCGCGGCCGGGACCGCCGGCGTCCGGCCGCGGCGGTGGGCCGGGGTGCCCAGGAACATTCCGCCGTGGCCTGTGCCGCGACCGATCACGGAGGTGCGCCCATGACCCCCGCTTCCGGCCCGCTCGCCCCGGGCGTGCTGTCCATCGCCCTGGTCTCGGAGCACGCGAGCCCGCTCGCCGCCCTCGGCGGGGTGGACGCCGGCGGGCAGAACGTCCATGTCGCCGCCCTGGCCGGGGCGCTCGCCGACCGCGGCCACCGCGTCACCGTGCACACCCGCCGCGACGCGCCCGGGCTGCCCGACCGGGTGCCCCTGCGCGAGGGTGTCGAGGTGCACCACGTCCCGGCGGGCCCCGCCGAGCCGGTCCCCAAGGACCGGCTGCTGCCGTACATGGACGAGTTCGGGCGCCGACTCGCCCGGGAGTGGCGGGCGCGCACCCCGGACGTTGCGCACTCGCACTACTGGATGTCGGGGCTGGCCTCGCTGGGGGCGGCCCGGGAGCTGGGGCTGCCGCTGCTGCACACCTGTCACGCGCTGGGCACGGTGAAGCGCCGGCACCAGCGGGCCGCCGACACCAGTCCGCCGGAGCGGATCGGCTGCGAGATCGAGGTGGGGCTGGGCTGCGACCGGATCGTCGCCACCTGCCGGGACGAGGTCGCCGAGCTGGTCCGGATGGGTGTGCCGGCGCACCGGATCGGGGTCGTGCCGTGCGGTGTCGACACGGACCGGTTCGCACCGGTGGGTCCGGTCGCGCCGCGCGGCCCGTTCCGGTACCGGCTGGTGCAGCTCGGGCGGCTGGTGCCGCGCAAGGGCGCCGCGGTGTCGGTGGCCGCGCTGGCACGGCTGCCCGGCACGGAGCTGGTGGTGGTCGGCGGGCCCCCGCCGGAACTCCTCGGCGAGGACCCGGAGGTGCGGCGGCTGCGCGGCGTCGCGCGGGACGCCGGGGTCGCCGGCCGGGTCCGGTTCACCGGCGGGGTGGACGCCGGGCGGGTGCCGGCGCTGCTGCGCTCCGCCGACGTGGTGCTGTGCCCCGCCGACTACGAGCCCTTCGGGATCGTCCCGCTGGAGGCCATGGCCTGCGGCCGTCCGGTGGTGGCCACCGCGGTCGGCGGCCAGCTCGACACGGTCGCCGATCCGGGCACCGGCCGGCTGGTGCCGCCCGGCGACCCGGAGGCACTGGCCGGGGCCGTGGCCGGGCTGCTCGCCGATCCGGCGGCCCGGGAGGCGTGCGGGGTGGCCGGCCGTCGCCGGGTGCTCAGCCGCTACGGCTGGGCGCGGGTCGCCGCGGCCACCGAGGCGGCGTACTGCGAGGTCCTCGACGCCGAGCCCGCCGCGACCGGGACCGGCTGAACCGCCGACGTCCGACGTTGGAAGGAGGTGCGGGTGCCGCCGCCGTCCCCCCGAGGCGGTGCGCCCGGGACGCCATGACCGAAGACTCCGTCCTCGAAGCCGCCCAGCTGCACTGCCGGTCGCTCCAGGAGGCCCTCGACGGCTTCCGCCGAAGCGGCCTGCCCCGGATCGCCGACTGGGGCGGACGCCTCGCCGCCGTGCTCACCGACGGCGGACGGCTGCTGGCCGCCGGCAACGGCGGCAGCGCCGCCCAGGCCCAGCACCTGACCGCCGAGCTGGTCGGCCGCTACCGCCGGGAGCGGCGCGCCTATTCGGCGCTCGCCCTGCACGCGGAGACCTCCAGCGTCACCGCCATCGGCAACGACTACGGCTTCGACCACGTCTACGCCCGCCAGGTGACCGCCCACGGGCGTCCCGGCGACGTGCTGATGCTGCTGTCCACCTCGGGGCGCAGCGCCAATCTGATCGCGGCGGCGGTGACGGCCCGGCGGGCCGGGCTGCGGGTCTGGGCGCTCACCGGACCCGGCCCGAACCCGCTGGCGGAGGCCGCCGACGAGGCGCTGTGCGTGGCGGCGGGCAGCACCGCGACCGTCCAGGAGACGCATCTGGTCGCCGTACACCTGCTCTGCGAGTGTTTCGACGCCGCCGTGGCCGCGCCCCTCGCGCGCGGTGCGGTGGCCGTCCCCGGGAGGATGTCATGACCGGTCCGAAGCCGCTGGTGGTGGTGGGGGACGTCCTGCTCGACGAGGACATCGAGGGGGTCGCGACCCGGCTGGCCCCGGACGCGCCCGCCCCGGTCGTCGACGTCACCGGTGACCGCCGGCATCCGGGCGGGGCCGGGCTGGCCGCCGCGCTCGCGGCCCGCGGCGGCCGGGACGTGGTGCTGGTGACCGCGCTCGGCGACGACCCGGCCAGCGAGGCCGTACGCCGGGAGCTCAGCGGCCGGATCCGGCTGCTGGAGCTGCCGCTGCACGGCACGCTGCCGGTGAAGACGCGGGTGCTGGCGGACGGGCGGCCCGTGGTGCGCATCGACCGGGGCGGCGGGACGCCGGGCGAGCCGGACGACGCGGTGCGCGAGGCGCTCGCGGGCGCGCACGCCGTCCTCGTCGCGGACTACGGACGGCACACCGCGGGGGCCGTGCGTCCGCAGCTGGAGGACGCGGCCCGGCACACGCCGCTGGTGTGGGACCCGCATCCCAGGGGCGACCCGCCGGTGCCGGGGGCGCGCCTGGTCACGCCCAACGCGGCGGAGGCCGTCGCGCTGTGCGCCGGTTCGCCGGGGGCGTCGTTGGGTGCCTTCGCCGAGCGCGGGGCGGAGCTGGCGGAGCGCTGGCGGGCGGCGGGCGTCGCGGTGACGCTCGGCGAGCGCGGGGTGCTGCTGACCCGGCCGGGCGGGGGTACGCCGATGCTGATCCCGGCGCCGTTCCGGGCGGACGGGGATCCGTGCGGCGCGGGTGACTGCTTCGCCGCGACGACCGTCGCCGCGCTGGCCGACGGGCTGCTGCCGGAGGAGGCGTTGCAGCGGGCGGTCACCGAGGCGGCGGCGTTCGTCGCGGCGGGCGGGGCGGGGAACCCTGACCTGTGGCACGCGCCGGCCGTGCCCGGTCCCGCGCACGGGTCCGCCGCCGACGCGTTCGAGCTGGCGGAGGGGGTGCGGGCGCGCGGGGGGACGGTGGTCGCCACGGGGGGCTGCTTCGATCTGGTGCACGCCGGGCACGTCGGGCTGCTGGAGAGCGCGCGGCGGGTCGGGGACTGTCTGATCGTGTGCCTGAACTCCGACGCGTCGGTCGCCCGGCGGAAGGGGGCGGGGCGGCCGCTGACGCCGGTGGCGGACCGGGCGAGGGTGCTGGCGGCGCTGGGGAGCGTGGACGCGGTGGTGGTGTTCGAGGAGGACACGCCCGAGGTGGTGCTGGGGCGGTTGCGGCCGGATGTGTGGGTGAAGGGTGGGGACTACTCCGTGCAGGAGTTGCCGGAGGCGGAGGTGGTGCGGGCCTGGGGTGGGCAGGCGGTGGTGCTGCCGTATCTGGACGGGCGGTCCACGACCGCGCTGGCCCGGCGGGCGGCGCGGGCGGCGGTTGCCCTTCGGACGTCGGACGGGTGAGCGGGGGCGGGGAGATTTTTCGCCCCCGCCGCCCCTTCCCTCCCCCACTCTCGACTTCGCTCGAGCGGGAGGGACCCCCATCGTCCCCGGGGGCTGTGCCCCCGGCCCCCCTTCGGCCCTGAACGGGCCTCGTCCTCAAACGCCGGACGGGCTGATGGTCACGCCGCTGTTTCCAGGGCCTCGGGGCGGAGAACGACCGGGGCCCGGGTGCGGCGGGTGTGGAGGAGGTGGCCTGCCGCTATCGAGCCGGCGACGATCAGGCCGCCGGTGATCAGGGCGCCGCGGGGGCCGGCCAGTTCCATGAGGAGGCCCAGGGCGGGCGGGCCGCCCAGGCTCCACACCGTGCCGACGCTGCCCCAGACGCCGAGGACGCGTCCGCGCAGATGGGCGGGCGGGTCGGTCTGCAGGACGGCCGTTCCTGCGGTGTCGGAGACGGACTCGACGACGGCCATGGGCAGCACCAGCACCAGCAGCACGGCCAGCGACGGTGACATGCCCGCCACCACCTGCAGCAGCGCGCCCGTCGCCGCGAGGGCGCCGACCAGCCGCACGGACGGCCGGCGCAGCCGCGCGCCGAGCACCGCGCCGAGGATGCCGCCGACCGCGAGGACGGTGGACACCGTGCCGAACGCCCCGGCGCCGCCCGCGAGCGGCCCGGTGACCAGGACGGCGAGGGTGAGCCCGTAGTTGCGGCCGAAGACCGCGCTGATCCCGGTGACCCCGGCGAGCGCGAGCAGTCGCGGCCGGCGGGCGAAGAAGGCGATCCCCTCGCGGACGGTCATGGCGTTCTGCGGGCGCTTGTCCCTCTCGCCCTTCTCGTCCCTCTCGACGACGTGCCGGACCGCTCCTGCCGCCGGGCGCAGGAAGGGGATGACCGCGGTCACGAACAGGAAGGAGAACCCGTTGGCGAAGTAGGCGGCGGCGGTGCCGAGGAACCCGACCGTCACCCCGGCGAGCGCGGCGCCCGCGAGCCGGCCCGCGTTGAACACCAGCGCGCCCACGCCGATGGCGGAGGGCACGTCCTCGGCGGGGACGAGGTCGTTGCCCAGCAGGGCGCACGCCGGGTTGTCGACGGTGGCGATCATGCCGGTGACGGCGGCCAGCACCATCAGGGACGTCATGTCGAGCCGGTCCAGTGCCACGAGGGTGGCCGTGGTGAAGGCGATGACGGCCAGCAGGGCCTGGCTGACGGCGGCCGTCGGCTTCCGCGGCCAGCGGTCGACCGCCGCGCCGCCGAGGACGCTCATGAGCAGGGCCGGTGCGGCCTGCACGGACATGGACAGACCCGTGGCGGCGGCGGACCCGGTGATCTGGAGGACCAGCAGGTTCTGCACCGTGAGCTGCATCCACGTACCGGCGTTGGACACGAAGTTCGCGACGGACCACCAGCGCATGCTGCGGTGCCGCAGGGAGCGCCAGGGCGAGCGGGACCCGGACTGGACCGGGGGGAGCGAGGAAGACACAGGTGCGCTACTCGGGAGGACGAGTCGGAGGACTCAGCGGAGGGGCGCGGGAAGCGGAACGCCGGCTGCGCTGCGCGGCGGTTCCCGTCGCCCGGAAGGGCGCGGCCCATCGTGGCAGAAGGGACCGCCGAGTCGGTTCCGAGCAGCCGGTGACCAGGGGGACGCGGGCGTCAAATGTGCCCTCGCACGGGGGACTTGGGCTGTGAGTGCGGTTGCTCACAAGGACGGGGGAGGGGCCCGTCACCTGTGTGACGGGCCCCTCCCCCGGTGTCCCCGCGTGCGCCCCTGGCGTCAGCCGAGCTTGCCGCGTCCGCTCAGCGCGTCCCGGACCCGGTCGACCATGCCGGCGCCCGGTGCCAGCAGCTTGTTCGCCGGGGGCTTGTCCGGGGCGGACGGGTGCGGCCGGGTCGGGGCCGTCTTCTTCGCCTGCCGGACCTTGTCACCGAGCCGGTCGAGTGCCTCCGGGGAGCAGGAGGCGCGCAGCATCGGGAAGAGGTTCTGCTCCTCGTCGGCGACGTGCTCGCGGATCTCGCTCATCAGCGCGCCGATGAGCCGGTCGAACTCGGGGTCGCCGGCGTCGCAGCCCTCCAGGTCCTTCATGGTCCGCTCGGCCGTGGCGTGGTCCTCGAGCTCACGGTCGGCCAGCGCGTCCCCGTTCTCCACGTGCTCGCGCACGGCCGGGTAGAGGTACGCCTCCTCGGCCACCGAGTGCCGGACCAGCTCGATGGTGGCCTGGTCGGCGTACGTCTTGCGGTCCTTGTGGCCGGGCGGCAGTGCCTCGATCTTGCCGAAGAGCTCCTCGACTTCCCGGTGATCGGTCACCAGTTCGTCGATGACGTTGCCTCCGTGTCCCATGTCCTTCTCACCTCCGGTTCGTGGTGGCACCCGGCCGGGTCCACCCGCCGACGACGAGTCCCCCCGACTCCGGGGAGTTAACGCGGTCCGCGCGTCAGCGGGACAGCTTGGCCCGGACCCGGCCGGCCGCCGCGCCGGGCCCGGCCCCGGCCCGGACGGACCGGCGTACGAGGTGGGCGTCACGGCGCAGGTCATGGGCGGCGTGCCGGCTCCGCCAGAGCAGTGAGGGGGCGGCGCCGGTGTCGTCGGCGGCGATCAGCAGACCGCCGAGCATCGACAGGTTCTTCAGGAAGTGGATGCGCTGCTGCATGCGCTGACCTGGGTCCTCCTCCTCCCAGAAGCGGTGGGCGGCCAGCGTCGTGGGCACGAGCGTGACGGCGACGGCGAGCGCCGCCGGGCGGGACAGGCGTCCCGTGGCCAGCAGCAGTCCGCCCACGACCTGGACGGCGCCGCTGAGGCGTACGGCGTCCTCGGTGCGGTCCGGCAGCGCCGCGACCCGGTCGGTGACGGGCTTGACGACGGACTCGGCGACCGGGGCGACGTTCTGGGGGTTGCGGACGGAATCCAGCCCGCCCGCGACGAACATCGACGCCAGCATCGGCCGGCCGAGGACGCGCAACAGACTCATGCCTTCTCCTGGAGGTATGGGTGGTGGAGTGCGCCGGGTTCCCCGCCGGGCGGGGACCATTCGGCGCGCCCTCACCAGAAGCGGGTGGTGAGCGCGGGCCGGTGGACGGCCTGGACGGCGTCGCGCAGGCACAGGGCGACGCCGATGACGGTGCGCAGGGCCGAGGGCCGTACGGTCTGGGCGGTCTCCGTGGCCAGGACCAGCAGGCAGCCCGCCGCCTGTTCCACCACGGACACCGGGAGGGTGTAGTCGCTGTCGGCGGCCTCGCGGAACGCCTTCAGCGGGATTCCGGCGCCGTCCACGGTCCGCCGGGCGGCCTGCTCCAGATGGTGCGCGGCCTGTTCGCACAGCGTGGCGGGCAGGGTGAGGGTGCGCTGGAACGATGAACTCGTCATGCTCCGAGTGCTCCCCCGGCGCGGTTTCCTTCGATCGGCGGCGGCCGGGATTTCACCGTACCGCGTGACCGGCCGGCGGCGGACGCGGGCGTGCGGGGAGCCCATACCCTGGGCACGACCGCTCGCCCGTACGTGAGGAGTCCGCCCATGAGCTTCCCTCCCGGTCCGACCGTCCGGGACGGTGACGGGCCCGGCGCCGTGGCGGCCCGGTTCACCGGGCGGGCGGTGACCGGTGTGCGTACGCTGTCCGGCTCACTGGCCGAGGTCGCCCTCGACGACGGCCGGGTGGTGGTCGTCAAGAGCGCCGAGGGAGCGGAGGCCGCGCGCGCCGAGGCGGCGGGGCTGCGCTGGCTGGCCGGGGCCGGGACGGTGCGGGTACCGGTGGTGCACGGTCACGACGCGTACCGGCTGGTCGTCGACCGGGTGGCGCAGGGTCCGCCCGGGCGGGAGGCGGCGCTGCGGTTCGGCCGGGAGCTGGCCGCGCTGCACGCCGCCGGCGCGCCGGCCTTCGGGGCGCCGCCGCCGGGCGGCCCGGTGGAGGCGTTCATCGGGCTCGCCCCGATGCGCAACGTCACCGGCGACGACTGGCCCGGCTGGTACGCCGGGCACCGGGTCCTGCCGTATCTGCGCCGGGCGGTCGACGACGGCACCGTCACCGCCGGTGAGGCGGGTGTCGTCGAGCGGGTCTGTGAGCGGCTGCCGGAGCTGGCCGGTCCCGCCGAGCCGCCCGCGCGGCTGCACGGCGACCTGTGGAACGGCAATGTGCTCTGGGGCGCCGACGGGCACGTCCGGCTGATCGACCCGGCCGCCCACGGCGGGCACCGGGAGACCGACCTCGCGATGCTCGCCCTGTTCGGCTGCCCCCATCTGGAGGCGGTGCTGGACGGCTACCGGGAGGTGGCGCCGCTCGCCGACGGGTGGCGGACGCGCGTCGGCGTGCACCAGCTGTTCCCGCTGCTGGTGCACGCCGTGCTGTTCGGCCGCGGTTACGCCGGGCGGGCGCTCGCGGTGGCGCGGTCGGCCGGGTGACTCACCGGGTCACCACGTGCCGTTCGTCGGGGACGCAGTGGGTCATGGTGAGTCCCTCCACGTCACGGGGCGGGTTGTCGCCGAGGCTCGCCAGCCGCTTGCGGTCCTCGTCGGTGAGATCCTGGCCCGCCAGGGGCTCCAGGTGGGCGACGTCCTCCGGCATGATGCCGAGGCCCTCGCCGACCCTGCGGCCGAGGTCGTTCTCGACCAGCAGGAAGTGCCACACCATGCGCTCCTGGACCGGCCGGTCGCACTGGGAGATCAGGGTGACGAAGTTCTTCACCAGGTCGTCGCGCTCCCAGTCCTCCATCAGGCAGTACCGCTGGCCCGCCTGGAGGTAGTCGTTGGTGCGCTCGATGCGCTTGCGGGTGAGCCGGCCCCGGATCTCCGGGCCCTGGTCGTCGTGTGTCGGGTACTCGCCCTCGCGCAGACCGCCGGTGATCGACGGTTCGTAGTTGACGTGCGGATTCTCCCCGCCGTTGTCCTGGAAGTACGCCATCTGCCCGTCGCGCTGGTTGGTGCGCACGTCGGCGTGCTTGGCCTGGTTGACCGGGAGCTGGAGGTAGTTGGGGCCGACCCGGTGGCGCTGGGTGTCGCTGTAGGAGAAGGTCCGGCCGACGAGCATCTTGTCGTCGGAGAAGTCCAGCCCGTCGACGAGGACGCCGGTGCCGAAGGAGATCTGCTCGTTCTCGGCGAAGAAGTTGTCCGGCATCCGGTTCAGCACCATCCGGCCCACCGGCTTCGGCGGGAAGTCCTGCTCGGGCCAGGTCTTGGTGTCGTCCAGCGGGTCGAAGTCCAGTTCCGGGTGGTCGTGGTCGTCCATCATCTGGACCAGCAGTTCCCACTCCGGGTACTCGCCGCGCTCCACCGCCTCGTACAGGTCCTTGGTGGCGTGGCCGAGACCGTCGGCCTGGACGTTCGCCGCGTCCTCGACGGTCATGCTGCGCACGCCCTGTTTGGGCATCCAGTGGTACTTGACCAGCTTGGTGTTGCCCTCGGCGTCGACCCACTTGTAGGTGTTCACGCCGAAGCCCTGCATATGGCGGTAGTCCGCCGGGATGCCGCGCGGGCTGAACAGGTTGACCAGCATGTGCATCGACTCGGGCGTCTGCGACATGAAGTCGAAGATGCGGCGCGGCTGCTGCTCGAAGGTGACCGGGTCGGGCTTGAGGGCGTGGATGACGTCCGGGAACTTGATGGCGTCCCGGATGAAGAAGACGCCCAGGTTGTTGCCGACGAGGTCCCAGTTGCCGTCCTCGGTGTAGAACTTCACCGCGAAGCCGCGGGGGTCGCGGGCGGCCTCGGAGGAGTCCCGGCCGCCGATGACGGTGGAGAAGCGGACGGCCAGGTCGGTGCGCTTGCCCTCCTCCTGGAAGAGCTTGGCGCGGGTGTAGCGGGAGACCGGCTCGTCGCCCCACTTCCCGTACGCCTCGAAGTAGCCGTACGCGGTGACGCCGCGGGCGTGCACCACGCGCTCGGGGATGCGTTCCCGGTCGAAGTGGCTGATCTTCTCCAGGAACTGGTAGTTCTCCAGCGTGGCCGGGCCGCGGGAGCCGACGGTGCGCTGGTTCTGGTTGTCGTAGACCGGATGGCCCTGCCGGTTGGTGAGTACCTTGCGGTCGTCGCCCGGAGCGGGGCCCCGGCTCGAAACGTCCGTCATGATCGTGGGCTCCTTGCGCTGATCGACGTCCTCCGATGCCGTCCGTACGAGGGTCATGCTGCCCCGCATCGCCACGGTCGGCGACTCGGGAAGCGGCCGGTTGCGCCAGGCAGGGTGAGGAAGCGGTGCCCCGGTACGGCACGGACCCGGCCGCCGTGGTCGTGCGCGGTGGCCGGGCCTTGTGAAGCGGTGTGTTCAGCCGCCGTTCAGGCGTGCGCGCAACAGCCCCTTGCCGAGTTCCGCGCCCTTGCGGCTGTCCGCCTGGGCCTTGCGGAACAGGTCGGCGGCCTCGGTGTCCTTGGCGCGTTCGGCGTCCTGGATGTAGCCCTCCAGGCGCAGTGCGTTGCTCAGGCACGCCTCGACGTACCAGATCAGGTTGTAGTCCTTGTCCTGCGTGCCGGTGACGCCGCCGGTCTCCGTCTCGCTGGTCATCCGGGCCTCCTCGTCGCGATGCTCGTCACGGGCCCGTCCGCCTCGGCACACGATGCCGGGGGGCGGGCCTCCACAACGGCGGCCGGGTACCCGTCCGCGCCGGAGGCACACAACGGCGAAAGGGCCGGGGCGCGACCGGTCCCCCGTTCCGGTCGTGCCCCCGCCGTGCTGCCGAAACTATGCGCAGCGGGGCGGGCCTGTGTACCGCACCGGTGCCCGCTGTGGCCGCCGGAGGGCTCATCCGTGCACAACTGAGTCCGAAAAGCCCGGTTCACCCGTCCGTGAGGACCGGCTGTTCCAGGTCACCCGCCGCCAGATGGGCCAGGACGACCTCGTACAGGTCGGCCCCGGTGGCCAGCAACTGGCGTTCCAGGACCGGTTCGGCGCTGCGCACGTGCTCGCGCACGGTCTGGGCGTGCACGCCCAGGCTCTGCGCGGCCCGCTCGGCGTTGCCCCCGGCGGCGATCCAGGTGCGCAGGGTGCGGCGCACGTTCCGGGTGTCCCCCTCCAGCCGTCCCAGCAGCTCCCGCGCCCAGCCGCCGACGGCGGGGCCGGCCAGCAGGTCGGCGAGGCCCGGGGAGTGCGCCGCGGGGTCGTCGGCCGCCCGCCCGTCCAGGAGGTTGATCTGGGTGTGCAGCGCCAGGTGCACCACGGCGCGGACGGTGACGTCGTCGAAGTCCGCGCCGAGCATGGTCTCGACGCGTTCCATGCGGGCCCGTACGGTGTTGCGGCTGACACCGAGGATCTTGGCGGTGTTGACGGCGGTGAACTCCAGGCCGAGGCGGGTGGTGGCGAGGAGTTCGGCGCGGGTGTGGTGCGGCAGCGCGTCGAGCGGGCGCAGCACCCGGGCCGCCCAGCCGCGCAGCGCGGCGGGGTCCATCAGCCGCTCCGGGTGGGTGCGTTCGGCGTACACGGCCGTCTTGTCGGCGCGGAAGCGCGCCACCGCCAGGGCGCTGACGGCCTGCCCGTACGCGGTGGCGGTACGGGCGAGGCTCTGCCACACACTGCCGCCGAGGAAGGTGCCCGGGTGCCGTTCGACCAGCGACCGCAGCTCGCCGGCGGTGGCCTCGCGGGGGCTGACGACGATCACGTGCCCGTCCATCGCCGGGCAGCGCACGACCAGCGCCTCCTCCCGCGTGGTGTCCAGGCACTCCGCGGCGAGCCGGTCGCGCAGGGCGGGCGCGGACTCGACGACGTAGACGCAGGCGGTGTCGGCGTCGAGCAGGCCCGGCCAGAGTCCGGCGGCGACCCGGCGGGCGGCGACGGTGTCCTCGACCATCAGCAGCTGCAGGATCGCGAGGCGCAGATCGGCGGTGGCCCGCCGCAGCCGGTGCCCGGCGGCGGCGGTCTCGTGGGCGGTCAGCAGGAGCTCGATCACCTGGGCGGTGTACGTGACGACGTCGGAGGTGTGCCTGTCGAAGGGGGCCGCGCGGGAGACGGCCAGCACACGGGCCCCCGAGGGGTGCCCGATCCGCACCAGGCGCACATGGCGCCCCTCCCCCTCCCAGGCGGCGGAGGCGATCCGGCCGGAGCCGAGGCCGGCGACGAGGGACTCGTCCAGCGGCAGCCGGGTCCCGGCGAGCAGCGCCCCGGCGGCGTCCTGGAGGGACACCTCCGCGTGCGCGGTGGCGGCCAGCCAGCCGACGACCCTGCGGGCGTCCCGCCCGGCCGGACGCAGATGTTCGAGCAGCTCCCGCGCCCACGCCGGATCCTCCCCGGCCGCCTCCGGCGCCTGCCGGATTCCGTCCCTACGGCCTGCCACCCCGGCCTTCCCCTCGTCGGCTCGTCGTCCCCGGCCCAGTCCGGGGACGTTACCCCACTCGTGCGCGCGGCTCATCCCGGCGCGTCGGCGCACCGGGCCCCGGGGACGACGTGTGCGGTCCTGGCGCACGGGCGGCATAAGCTCGGTGAATGGCGAAGTACTTCGACGTGCACCCCGACAACCCCCAGCCGCGCACCATCGCGCAGGTCGCCGAGAGCATCCGCTCCGACGCCCTCGTCGCGTACCCCACGGACTCCTGCTACGCACTCGGCTGCCGTCTGGGCAGCCGCTCGGGCATCGACCGGATCCGTACGATCCGCAAGCTGGACGACCGGCACCACTTCACCCTGATGTGCCGGGACTTCGCGCAGCTCGGCCAGTTCGTACGGATCGACAACGACGTGTTCCGCGCGGTGAAGGCGTCGACCCCGGGCAGCTACACGTTCATCCTGCCCGCGACGAAGGAGGTGCCGCGGATGCTGCTGCACCCCAAGAAGAAGACGGTCGGCGTGCGCATCCCGGACCACGTCGTCACCCAGGCCCTGCTGGCGGAGCTCGGTGAGCCCCTGCTGTCCAGCACCCTGCTGCTGCCCGGCGAGGACGAGCCGATGACCCAGGGCTGGGAGATCAAGGACCTGCTCGACCACCAGGTGGACGCGGTGCTCGACTCCGGCGACTGCGGCACCGAGCCGACCACGGTGATCGACTTCTCGGGCGGTGAGGCGGAGATCGTACGCAGGGGCGCCGGCGACGTCACCCGGTTCGAGTGAGGGCGCCGCGCCGTCCGCCGCGCCCGGCCGGCGTGCCACGATGGGTGTGATCCACACCCGTCGGGAGGCAGCGCAGTCATGACCGCCGTGCAGGGAACGACCGTCGACATCCCCACCGGGGACGGCACCGCCGACGCGTATCTGACGCGTCCCGTCGACGGGGGACCCCGGCCGGGGGTGCTGCTCTACATGGACGCCTTCGGTGTCCGTCCGCGGCTGCGGGGGATGGCCGACCGGCTGGCGGAGGCGGGTTACACCGTCCTGGTGCCGAACCTGTTCCACCGGCACGGCCGTGCTCCGGTGGTCGAGCTGCCCGAGTTCATCGACCCGGGGGCGCGGCCGGAGGTCTTCGAGCAGCTCAGGCCGATCATGCTGGAGCTGACGCCCGAGCGGGCGATGCGGGACGCCGACGCGTACCTCCGGTGGCTCGCCGCCTGCCCGGCGGTGGCCGGCGGCCCGGTCGCGGTGACCGGCTACTGCATGGGCGCGGCGCTGTCCCTGCGCACCGCCGGCACCTACCCGGACCGGGTGGCCGCCGCGGCCGGGTTCCACGGCGGCCGGCTGGCGACGGACGCGCCGGACAGTCCGCACCTGGTGGCCGGCCGGATCACCGCCGAGGTGTACTTCGGCCACGCCGACCAGGACCATTCGCTGCCCGGGGAGCAGATCGAGCGGCTGGAGCGGGCGCTGACGGATGCCGGTGTCCGGCACCGCTGCGAGGTGTACGCCGGGGCGCCGCACGGCTACACCCAGTCCGACACGGCGGCGTACGACAAGGAGGCGGACGAGCGTCACTGGGCGGCGCTGCTCGACCTGTTGGCGCGTACCTTCTGACCACTGCCCCCAACTCGGGTCAGTGCGAAGCGGGTTCGCCGGCACCCCGCTCTCCGGCCGTCCACCGCACCGTTGTTACGGTGCACCGGTGTCCGACTCTTCACGTGATACCGCCGAGGGCGCCGGCTGGGGCACCGCTGAACGCGGTGCTTACCGGCGGCTGATGCCGACCCAGGTCGAGAAGATCTCCTGGCTCGACCCGCGCATGCTGTGGGCCGCCCGCAACGGGGTCCTGGCCTCCTGGTTCGGCGACCCCACGGGAGACACCCGCGGGCGCTGGGTGGCCCAGCGGGAGGCGGCCGGCGCACCCGCCGACAAGGTGATCCGGCGCGACGATCCGGACCGTTTCTCGTTCCTCGTGATCGGCGACACGGGTGAGGGCGACGAGCCCCAGTACGCGGTGGTGCCCGGGCTGCTGGAGGAGGGCCGGGACACCGCCTTCGCCGTGCTGGCCAGTGATGTGATCTACCCGGTGGGCAGCGCCGACGACTACGGCACCAAGTTCTTCCGCCCGTACCGGGACTACCGGGCCCCGATCTACGCGATACCGGGCAACCACGACTGGTACGAGGACCTCGGCGGCTTCATGCGCGTCTTCTGCGACGACGCCCCGCCGCTGCCGCCCGGGCCCCGGCCGCGCCCGCTCACCCGCGCCTGGCTGCGGTCCCTGCTGTGGCACCGGCCGCGCGCCGGCGACGGCGGGCGCCTGGACGAGGCACGGAGGATGCGGTCCGCGCCCGCCCAGCGGGCGGTGCAGCCGGGGCCGTACTGGGCGATCGACGCCGGGCCGGTGCGGATCGTCGGCATCGACACGGGACTGCTGGGCACGGTCGACGCCGAGCAGGGCGCGTGGCTGCGCGAGGTCTCCCGCGGTCCGCGCCCGAAGATCCTCGTCACGGGCTCGCCCCTGTACGTGGACGGCGAGCACCACCCGTGCCCGATCGAGGGCGGCGGCACCGTCGACGACATCGTCCGCGACCCCGGTCACCACTACGTGGCCGCGATAGGCGGCGACATCCACAACTACCAGCGCTATCCGGTGCGGCTGGACGACGGCCGTACCCTGCAGTACGTGGTGGCGGGCGGCGGCGGGGCGTTCACGCACGCCACCCACACCATCCCCCGGGTGGACGTCGCCGGTGTCACCGAGCGGGACTTCCGCTGCTATCCGCTGCGCGGCGACTCCCTCGCCTTCTACAGCAAGCTCTACGGGCGCCGGCTGCGGCTGCGCCGCTTCTTCACCCTCACCGACGCCGAGGCGATGGCCGTGATCGCCGAACGCCTCGGCATCGGGCCCACCCGTGCGCCCGGCGCGCCGGTCCGGGTCACCCGCCGGACGCGGCTGGTCGCCGGGCTGCTCGGCACCGGCCGCCGGCCCGACCGGGGCAAGCGGCTGCGGCTGCCCGTGCGCAAGGCCTACACGTCGCTGTTCTCACCGGGTTCGGCCACCTACAGCCCGCCGTTCTTCAAGTGCTTCCTGCGGCTGGACGTGAGTCCGGAGGCGATCCGGCTGCGCTGTCACGCGGCCACCGGCCACCGCGCGCAGGAGGTCGCCCCGCCGGTCGAGGACGAGGTGACCATCCCGCTGAAGTGAGCTACCAGCGGCCGGGGGCGGTACCGGTGAGGGGCCGCGAGGGCCGGCCGTCCACGCCGACGGGTACGTCACCGGCGAGCATCACCCGGTGCATGATCCGCGGGTGGTCGAGGTGGGCGGTGTCACCCGGGGCCAGGTGGATGGTGGCCCGGTTGTCCCAGAAGGCCACGCTGCCCGGTTCCCAGCGCAGCCGCACGGTGTACTCGGGCCGGGTGGCCTGCTCCAGGAGCATCTGGAGGACGGCCGTGCTCTCGGGGCGGGACAGGCCGGTGATCTGCTCGACGTAGTAGCCGTTGACGAACAGCACCCGCTCCCCGGTCTCCGGGTGGACGCGCACCAGCGGGTGCTCGGAGGCGGTCTGGCGGTCCAGCAGATGGCGCAGATAGGCGTCGTCGCCGGGGCGGGGCTGGTAGCCGACCCCCAGCCGGTGCTCGGCACGCAGCCGGTCGGCGAACTCCCGTACCGGGGCGGAGAGTCCGGCGTACGCCGCGGCCAGGTTCGACCAGGTGGTGTCGCCGCCGTAGGGCGGGACGGTCTCGGCGCGCAGGATCGTCGCGGCCGGCGGGTCGACGCGGGCGCCGTGGTCGCAGTGCCAGCCGCGCAGCAGGGTGTGGCGGCGGCGCCGCAGCCACTCGTCGTGCTCCATGCCGAAGCGTCCGCCGAGCTCCAGCCGGTCGGCGGTGGTCTCGATCTCGGGGAAGTCCGCGGGTGAGGCCTTGCCGCGACGGGGCAGCACGACCGGTTCGCCGAAGCGGCGGGCCAGCGCCACATGTCCGGCGTGGTCGAGGCGCTGGCCGCGGAAGAACACCACCTTCCAGCGCAGCACCGCCGCCCTGATGGCGGCGGTCACGGCGTCGTCGAGGGCACCGGCGAGGTCGACGCCGGTGATCTCGGCCCCGATGTGCCCGGCCACCGGACGCACCTCCACCGCCGTGTCCTCCCCCGTGCCGTCCCTGTGCGTCGTCATGCGCTCCCCGCTCCGTCGGTCGTCCCACCGGTCTCCCTACCCGTCCGGTTGATCATTGACCCCTTCGTCCCCGACGCTGGGAGGACGACACTGTCAACGGGAAGGCACCCTGGTGAGCAGCATCCCGAGCCACACCCTCAACGACGGCACCGCGATCCCCGCCCTGGGTCTGGGCACCTGGCCGATGGACGACGCCGAGGCGGAGCGGGCGGTGGCCGAGGCCCTGCGGACGGGCTACCGCCTCGTCGACACGGCGGCCAACTACCGCAACGAGACCGGTGTCGGCCGCGCCGTGGCCCGGGCCGGCGTCCCGCGCGAGGAGATCGTCGTGACGACGAAGCTCCCGGGCCGGCACCACGGCTACGAGGAGACCCTCGCCTCCTTCGAGGAGTCCCGCGCCCGGCTCGGCCTGGAGTACGTCGACCTCTACCTGATCCACTGGCCGCTCCCTCGCGTCGACAAGTACGTCGACTCCTGGAAGGCCATGGTCAGGCTGCGCCAGGACGGGCTCGTCCGGTCCATCGGCGTCTCCAACTTCACGCCCGCCCACATCGAGCGGCTGGAGAAGGAGACCGGGGTGCTGCCCTCGGTCAACCAGGTGGAGCTGCACCCCTTCTTCCCGCAGGAGGAACTGCGCGCGTACCACGCCGGCAAGGGCGTGCTGACCGAGAGCTGGAGCCCGCTCGGCCGTGGCTCGACGCTCCTGGACGACCTGGCCGTGGCCACCGTCGCCGAGGCGCACGGAGTCACCCCGGCCCAGGCGGTGCTGCGCTGGCACGTCCAGCTGGGCGCGCTGCCCGTCCCCAAGTCGTCCGACCCCGAGCGGCAGCGCGCGAACCTCGACGTCTTCGGTTTCGAACTGGACGCCGCCCAGATGCGGACCATCGCCGACCGCGCCCACCGGCGGATCGGCGGGGATCCGGAGGTGCACGAGGAGTTCTGACCGGGCACCCGGCGCCCGCGCGGGCGGCGGTGACGCGCGGGAAGGACCGAGCGGCCCGCCGTGCCCACGGAGGACCGTCCGCCGGCGCACGAGGAGTCCGAGGGCGTGAGCCCGCGCGGCGAGTACGGCGGCGGCACGGTCCTCGTCCGGGACCACGGCACGTACGCGCCGCTCGGCCGCGCCCCGTTCCGGCCGCACGGACCGAAGCCGCACGGACCGAAGCCGCACGGCGAGTACGCCCTCGCACGCTTCCGCGGCGCGGACGGCGGCGCGGGGAAGCGTGGCTCCTCGTCCGGGCGGCCGAAGGGGTGCCGGGGGCCGCGGTGCCTCCGGGCGGACGAAGGGGGTGCCGGGGGCCGCGGTGCCTCCGGTCCGCGGCGGGCGCGGCCGGCCGGCTCCGGCCGGGCCCGCGCCCGGGCCGCCGCGGAGTCCGGTGGGGGGCCGAGCGGGGGATCACGGCTGCGGCAGCGGCTGTTCCGCCCAGATCGTCTTGCCGCCGCCCGTCTGGCGGCTGCCCCAGCGCTGGGTGAGCTGGGCCACCAGCAGCAGTCCGCGTCCGCCCTCGTCGTAGGCGTGGGCGCGACGCAGATGCGGTGAGGTGGAGCTGGCGTCGGCGACCTCGCAGATCAGGGTGCGGTCGCGGATCAGCCGTAGCTGGACGGGCGGCACGCCGTACCGGATGGCGTTGGTGACCAGTTCGCTGACGACGAGTTCGGTGACGAAGACGATCTCGTCCAGCCCCCACGCGGCCAGCCGTTCACCGGCCCACTGCCGGACGGCGGCCACCTCCTCGGGGTCCGGCGGTACGTCCCTCGTGGCGACCTGGTCGGCGCCCAGGGCCCGCGTGCGGGCCAGGAGCAGCGCCACGTCGTCGCCGGGCTCCTGCGGCAGTACGTCCTTCAGCACGCCGTCGCACAGGGATTCCAGCGAGTCGGCGGGCGCCGCCAGGGCACGGCACAGCTCGTCGGTGGCGCGGTCGATGTCGCGGTCGCGGTCCTCGATCAGGCCGTCGGTGTAGCACGCGACGACGGAGCCCTCGGGCAGCTGGAGCTCCGTCGCCTCGAACGGCAGCCCTCCGACGCCCAGCGGCGGGCCCGCGTTCACGCGGATGAGCCGGCAGGTCCCGTCGGGCAGCAGGAGCGCCGGAGCGGGATGCCCGGCGGCGGCCACGGTCAGCCGGCGGGAGACGGGGTCGTAGACGGCGTACAGACAGGTGGAGCCCAGCTCGGCGACGTCCTCGCCGTCGGCGGCGAGATGGATGACCAGGTCGTCGAGGTGGGTGAGGAGTTCGTCGGGCGGGAGGTCCACGTCGGCGAGGGCGCGTACGGCGGTGCACAGCCGGCCCATGGTGGCCGTGGAGGGGATGCCGTGGCCGACGACGTCACCCACGACCAGGGCGACCCGGCTGCCGGCCAGCGGGATGACGTCGAACCAGTCGCCGCCGATGCCGGCCGCCGACGCGGAGGGCAGATAGCGGTGGGCGACCTCGACGGCGGCCTGTCCGGGCAGCCCTCTCGGCAGCAGGCTGTGCTGGAGGGCCAGCGCGGTGGTGCGTTCGCGGGCGAAGCGGCGGGCGTTGTCGACACAGACGGCGGCGCGGCTGGCGAGTTCCTCGGCGAGCGCGGCGTCGTCGTCGGCGTACTCCTCGGGGTGGATGTCGCGGACGGCCACCGCGACGCCGAGGGTGGTGCCGCGGGCACGCAGCGGCACGGCCAGCAGGGAGTGGACGCGTGCGGCCGGGGCGGTCGCGCCGCGTTCGGCCATCCACCGGTCGAAGTCCGCCTCACCGGCGCGGGCGAGCACGGTCCTGCTCTCCCGCAGTGCCCGCGCGGGCGGGGAGCAGGGCGGGTAGAAGTCCGTCTGGCCGAGGCGTACGACCGTCTCGGGGGCGCCCTCGGTGGCGGAGCCGTGCGCCACCCGGCGCAGCACCACCCCGGTGCCGGCCCGGGGCGGGGGTTCGTCGGCGCCGAGGACCCAGTCGAGCAGGTCGACGGCGGCGAAGTCGGAGACCGCCGGTACCAGGACCCGTACGAGTTCCTCGGCGGTGCGGACGACGTCCAGGGTGGTGCCGATGGCGGTCGCGGCCTCGTTCAGCAGCGCCAGCCGCCACCGGGCCCGGTGCTGCTCGGTGCTGTCGAACGCCGCGAGGGCGGTGCCCATCGACTCGCCGGAGGGCCCGGCCACCGGCCACATCTCCATGTTCCAGGCGTGCGGGTGGGGCTGGGTGGGGGCCTGGCTGTAGATCTCGTAGTGCAGGGACTCGCCCGTCTCGGCGACCCGGCGCAGATGCCGGTCCAGGCCGCGGGTGTACTCGTCGTACTCCATGGGTTCCAGGCAGGACCGGCCGATGAGGCTCTCCTGCGGCTCGCCCAGCAGCCGGCAGGCGGTGTCGTTGAGCAGGAGGTAGCGGAGGTCGGGGCCGACGACCGAGATCGCCAGGGACGCCTGCTGGAACGCCCGCGCGGCCAGGGAGGTCTCCGCCGCGTCGGACGGTTCGGCGGTGATCAGGTGTCCGGCCGGGGCGCCCCGGGCGCCCTGCAGGGGCCGGACCGTGAGCCGGGCCGGCACGGGGTGACCATCGCGGTGACGCAGCGTGACCGGGCCCGAGAGGAGGGGTGCGGTGCCGGACGGCGTGTCCTCGGCGAGCAGCGCCCGTACGGCCCGTCCCACGGCCTCCTCGGCCGGGTGTCCGGTCAGCCGCCGGGCGCCCTCGCTCCACCCCGTCACGATGCCGCGGGCATCGACGACCATCGCGGCGGAGGCGTCATCCATTCGTCCAGGATCATCCCATTACGTCCCCGCATCAACCGCGACGGTCCGCCCGGAGCCGCGCTAGGCGCGGAGCGCGGCGAGCGCCCGGTCCGCGTGGGTGTTCATCCGCAGTTCGCTGCGCACGACCTCCAGGACGGTGCGGTCCCGGCCGATGACGAAGGTGGCCCGTTTCGTCGGCGCCAGGGCGATCCCCCGCTTCACTCCGAACCGCTCGCGGACCGTGCCGTCGGCGTCGGACAGCAGGGGCATGCCGAGGGAGTGCCGTCCGGCGAACTCCGCCTGCCGTTCGACGGCGTCCGCGCTGATGCCCACCGGCCGCGCGCCGACCGCGGCAAACTCGGCGGCGAGGTCGCGGAAGTGGCAGGCCTGCGCGGTGCAGCCGGGGCTCAGGGCGGCCGGGTAGAAGAACAGCACCACTGGCCCCTCGGCGAGCAGCTCCGACAGCCGGCGCACGGTGCCGGTCTCGTCCGGGAGCGCGAAGTCCGGGGCCGTGTCGCCCTTCTCCACCCGCCCGCTCACGACCTGCCCTCCGCGCCCTTGGCGACGCCGCGCGCCCACAGCACCAGCGGCACCTGCAGGGGCAGCCGGCCGAGGGCCGCGGCCCTCTGCGGGGCGGGGCGGTGCCGCCAGTCGACGGCCATCTTCACGTTGGCGGGGAACACGCCGACGAAGAAGGCCGCCGCGGCCAGTGCGGCGGCCTTGCGGGTGCGGGGCAGCGCCAGGCCTGCGGCCAGCGCGAGTTCGACGGCGCCGCTGGCATGGGTCCAGGTCCGGGGCGAGCCGGGCAGGGAGCGCGGCACGATGTGGTCGAACTGGCGGGGGGCGGCGAAGTGGGCGGTGCCCGCGGCGGCCAGCAGGCCGGCGAGCAGCAGGGGCGAGCGTTCGGACCGGGACACGGTTCCTCCTCTGATGACCTGCCGCGGGATATTACCCGACGGTAAGTACGGTGAGGCACCGGCCTCGGGGCCCGGCGTCCCGGCGCCGCCGTCAGGCGCCGGGGGCGTGTTCCGGCTCCTCGGTGGCGTAGGCGAGGAAGTCGTCGACCATGCGGTGGAAGAGGGTGGCGAGCTGCCGCAGGTCGTCGGGCGACCAGTCGGCCAGGGCCATCTGCATGCCGCGGACCCCCGTCTCCCGGATCCGGGCGATGGCCTCCCGGCCGGCCCCGGTGAGCTCGATGCGCTGGGCGCGGCGGTCGTCGGGGTCCGGGACGCGGGTGACATGGCCGGACTTCTGCAACTGCTGCACCGTGCGGGTGACGTGCGAGGCCTCCACACCCAGCCGGGCGGCCAGCTCCCCCGGCCGCATCGGCTCGGTGTCCGCCATCTGCCGCAGCAGCGCGACGGCGGCCCGGTCCAGCGGCACACCCGCCAGGGCCATCAGCCGCTCGTGCTGACGTGCGCGCGTGCTCAGGTAGGTGAGGCGGTGGAGCGCGCGCTCGATCTCGGCCACTTCCTCGGGGGCGGGGACGTCGGGTGCGGACATGCACCGCACTTTACCATCTCATTGCGTAACTCAATCAATCGCCCGCGCTCCCCCGGTCGGCGGGCGACGGCTCCCCTCGCCGGGACGGCACGGTCGTCCCGCGCGCCCGGTCCGGGCGGGAGATCGCGGCCGGCGCCCCGGGCCCGGCCACCGGCCGTCACTCCCGGCACCGGGCCCACGGTCCCGGCCGGCGAGGTCCGTCACGGCTCCCGCGCCCCGGAAGGCGTGCCGCGTCGGCCGCTCCGGCCGTACCCGAGGAGGCGGCGGCCGGCGACCCGGTGCTATCCGGGGCCCGGCGCGGCGATTGTCAAGCCGCGCTTCACCAGCGGTACACCTGCGCCCTCTTGGCATGTATACGTCTAGCCGGGATGCTGAACTCCCCATTCCCCCACAGCCGTTGGCTGCGCCCGGACCACGAGGAGGACGCAGTGCCGTCGAGCACGTTCCGAACGCACCGCAGGAGATGGCTGACCGGCCTCGCCGGCGCGGCCGCGCTCGTCATCGCCTTCCCCGCCACCGCCTTCGCCGCGCCCCCTCCCGCCCTGCCGGCCAACGCGGACGCCCTGGAGCGGACGTACCAGCCCGCCTACGACTACGACACCGACGGCTGCTACCCGACAGCGGCGATCGGCCCGGACGGCTCCGTCAACACCGGCCTCAACCCGACCGGCGCCCTCAACGGCAACTGCCGTGACGCCTCGGACCTGGACAACACCAACGGCTACTCCCGCTCCAAGTGCGACAACGGCTGGTGCGCCGTCCTCTACGGTCTGTACTTCGAGAAGGACCAGGCCCTGCCGGGCACCAGCCTCGGGGGCCACCGCCACGACTGGGAGCACGTCGTGGTGTGGGTGCAGAACGACACCGTCCAGTACGTCTCGACGTCCAACCACGGTTCGTTCACGGTCCACGCGCGGTCGGCGGTCCGCTTCGACGGCACGCACCCGAAGATCGTCTACCACAAGGACGGCATCGGCACCCACTGCTTCCGCCTCGCGGGTTCGGGCGACGAGCCGCCGGAGAACCACAGGGGCGGCTGGCAGTACCCGACGCTGGTCGGCTGGAACGGCTACCCGGCGGGGCTGCGCGAGAAGCTCAGCTCGTACGACTTCGGCAGCGCCCACTTCGGCCTGAAGGACGGCAGTTTCACCTCCCACCTCGCCGCGGCCAAGCCCTCCGGCATCCCCTTCGACCCGAACGCCTGACCGCGCACGGCTCGTTGGCGCCGGGACGCCGTTCGGCGTCCCGGCACGGGGCCCCTTCGAGGGTCTATGGTGTCGGCATGTCCGCCCCCGAACTGATCCGTATCGTCTCCCGCGACTCGCCCATGGCGCTCGCCCAGGTGGAGCGCGTCCGGGCCGAGTTGGCCGCCGCCCGTCCCGGTGTGCGCACCGAGGTCGTACCGGTGAGGACGACCGGCGACAAGTGGCTCGGCGACCTGTCGGCAGTGGAGGGCAAGGGCGCGTTCACCAAGGAGGTGGACGCCGCGCTGCTCGCCGGCGAGGCGGACCTCGCCGTGCACTGCGTCAAGGACGTGCCCGCCGACCGGCCGCTCCCCGCGGGCACGGTGTTCGCCGCGTTCCTGAAGCGGGACGACATCCGCGACGCCCTCGTGCACCCGGACGGCCTCACCCTGGACGAACTCGCGCCCGGCACCCGGATCGGCACCTCCTCGGTGCGCCGGGTCGCCCAACTGGCCGCCACCCACCCGCATCTGCGGTGCGTGCCGTTCCGTGGCAACGCCAACCGGCGGCTGGCGAAGCTCGCCGCCGGGGAGGCGGACGCCCTGCTGCTCGCGGTCTCCGGCCTGGAGCGCATCGGCCGCGCCGACGTGATCAGCGAGGTGCTCTCCCCCGAGGCCATGATGCCGCCCATCGGCGCGGGCATCCTCGCGCTGCAGTGCCGTGAGGGCGACACCGGCCTGATCGACGCGGTCGGCGCCCTCGGCCACCCGGACACCCATCGCGAGGCCGCCGCCGAACGCATGTTCCTGCACGTGCTGCAGGGGCACTGCAACAGCCCGATCGCCGGCTACGCGCGGGTGAACCGCGGCGGCGAACTGTCCCTGCAGGCGTGTGTCTTCACCCCGGACGGCAAGACCCGGCTGAACGCGCACGAGTGGGCGGGACGGCTCGACCCGGCCACGCTCGGCACCTCGGTCGCCGTGGCGCTGCTGCGTCAGGGCGCCCGCGAGATCATCGACGGCATCCCGCACTGACGCGACGCTCAGGCGGTGCCTTCCTCCGCCTGCTCCTGCAGGAAGACGCTCACCTGCTGGGCGAGGCTCTCCCGGCACGCGCCCGCGGGCGCCCCCGCGGACCCCTCGTGCACGCCGATGCCGCCCGCCCACAGCCGGCGCCCGGCCCACTCCTCGTCGACGCGCAGCTGGACCTGGACGTCGACCTGGCTCAGGGCCGCCTCGGGACCGGCCGCGTAGAGGACGGCGGTGGCGCGGCGCAGCGGGTAGACGTCGAATCCCTCGATGAACTGCGAATTGCGCCAGTCGATGAACGCGCTCTCACCGTCGGGGCCGGTCCGTACGTCGATCTGGCCGTCCTCGACGTGGACGGAGAAGGGCCGGTCGCCACGGTTCTCGACGGTCACGCGGACACTGAAGTACGTCAGCCCCTCGGCCGCGTCGTCCCGTCCCCTCGGCGGTTCGCCGGATTCCAGACGGTGGACGCGGACCCGCAGACCGGCATGCTCGTCGTACTCCTGCCAGTCCCCGACCACGTTCGGCTCGTACACAGTGCACCTCTCGACTTCTGTCCGCTGTTTCCTATCTGTGGCCTCGGCGCACTGTCAAATGAGCGGAATGCGCTCTGGTCAGGCGGTTCGCCCGATCTGAGTGGTGATCAAGCGCTGCGCTGGAGGAATCCCCCGGCCGGCCGGCCGACGCCCGGCGAGGGCGTGCCGCACATCACGTCCGGCGCCGTGATCACCGGCCCGCCGTCCGGACGGTCCGCGACGGCGGGGACGGGCCGGCCCTGAGCCGCCCGCTCCGCGGCGGGGGATTTCACGCCGTGAATTCACTCGATTTCACACCGTGTGCTTTCCGGTGATTTTCTCCGCCGAATTCCGGGAGACGTTTTGGAACGACGGATCACGGGGAAAGGAATTCTCAGTGCTTCGGACAGGAGGCACGTCCGTGGGAACCGCTTCGCCGGTCGCGGGCCTGTCGTGGTCCGAGCCGCCGCTTCCCACGGGTTCTGTCCATCCGGCACCCCGCTCAGGGAGGTGCGCGTGATGCGTACCGTCAGTCCCAGGAAGCAGCACCCCCACGACGACGCCCCCGACACGGCGGGGGACTTCGCACGCCTGGCCCGGCTGCCCGAAGGGCCCGAACGCAGGATGCTGCGCGACGCACTGGTCACCGCCTGGCTGCCCATGGCCGAGCGCATCGCCGTCCGTTTCCGGGGCCGCGGTGAGGCCCTGGAGGATCTGTACCAGGTGGCGGCCCTCGGCCTGGTCAAGGCCGTGGACCACTACGACCCGGCGCGCGGCAACGCCTTCGAGGCGTACGCCGTGCCGACGGTCACCGGCGAGATCAAGCGCCACTTCCGCGACCACATGTGGACGCTGCACGTGCCGCGCCGGGTCCAGGACCTGCGCAACCGTGTGCGGCACGCGGCGAAGGAGCTGGCGCAGACCACTCCGGGCCGCTCTCCCACGGTCGCCGAGATCGCCGCGCACACCCTGCTGACCGAGAGCGAGGTGCGCACCGGGATGGAGGCCCTGGAGTGCTTCTCCGCGCTGTCGCTGGAGGCGGAGATGCCGGGCACCGACGGCTACGCCCTGGGCGACGCGATCGGCGGCCCCGATCCGGCCTACGACACCGTCGTCGACCGGGTGGCGGTGCGGCCCTGTCTGGAGGCGCTGCCGGAGCGTGAGCGGCTCATCCTCTATCTGAGGTTCTTCCGGGGAATGACGCAGAGCGACATCGCCGAGCAGCTCGGCATCTCGCAGATGCACGTCTCCCGGCTGCTCAGCGGCTGCTTCGCCCATCTGCGCGAGGAACTGTTCACCGAGGCCGAGGCCGGCTGAGCGGGGCGGGCTCCGAGGGGCGCGTCAGCCCTCCGGCGGCGCGCCCGGGATCTGGGTGGGGCCGAGCCGGTCCAGGACCTCCTCCAGCACCGTCCGCACCTCCGCCGGCAGGAGCCCGGTGCGTCCCCAGACGAGGATCAGGTCGGCCACGTTGCGGAGTTTGATGTTCGTGCGCTGGGAGACCTCCTTCAGCACGGTCCAGCCCTGGTCGGGCGAGACCCGCCCGAACGCGACCATCATGCCGATCGCCTGGTCCACCACCGCGTGCGAGACGACCGCGTCCTTCAGCTGCTGGACTTCCTCCTCCAGCTGGAGGATGCGGTCGGCGCCCCCGTCCGTGGGCATGGTCACCTCCGGGTCCGGTGTGCCGCTCTCGTGGTGCCTTCGCATAGTGCTTGAGTGCCTTCACCCAGTGTCCGATCCATCCATCGTCGCCACTGCGGCCGCCCTGCGCCACCGGGGCGGCCCGGGGCGGCGGGGCCACCGTTTCGGTGCCGCCGCCGGGGTACTCGGCAGGCGCCCGGAGGGGTACCCGGCGGACACTGGTGCCATCCGGGTGGCTGCCAGGCCGACGAGATCAGGACGCGACTGCCATGAACCACGACATGCCCTCCCCCGTCGGCGCGACGGACGTCTTCTCGACGCACTCCGTGTTCGGGGCACCCTGCTGGGTGAGCCTGACCAGCCGCGACATGAAGACGACCGAGGAGTTCTACGGGGCCGTGCTGGGCTGGGAGTGGCGTCCGGTGCGCCTCGGCGACCGGTTCCGCATCGCCCTGTCCGAGGGCCGGCCGGTGGCCGGGATCGCCGACGTCGCCGGCATGTGGCAGATGGCGGTGGCGTGGACGCCGTACTTCGCGGTGCGCAGCGCCGACGAGGCCGCGGGGCGGGTGCAGGAGCGCGGCGGCACCGCGGCGGTCGGCCCGATCTCCCTGCCTCCCGGACGCGCGGCGCTGCTGGCCGACCGGGACGGGGCGACGTTCGGGGTCTGGGAGGGCGAGCTGTTCAGCGACTGGCCCACCTGGCGCCGCGCGCAGCTCGCGTTCGTCCGGCTGCACACCCGCGACGCCTTCGACGCCGCGATCTTCTACGCCGGGGTCTTCGACTGGGGGTCCGACAAACCGGGCTGTGTCGAGGTGCGGTACGAGGGCGAGGAAGTGGTGCTGCGCAGCGAGGGGGACGTGGTGGCGCGGATCGAGTCGGGGGCGGCGGAGTCGGCCCCCGACCCGACGGTCCGGCCGCACTGGCAGGTGCACTTCGCCGTGAAGGACGTGGCCGCCTGTGCCCGCGCCGCGGAGCGGCACGGCGGCAGTGTGCTCTCCCTGGGCGCCGACGAGGCCGTGCTCCGCGACAACGAGGGCGCCCAGTTCACGGTGACGTCACGCAGCGAGCGCTGACGCCTCGCGGAACCCGCCGGTCACTCCGGCGCGCGGGACGGGCGGGACAGCAGGACCAGACCGCGGGGGCCCACGGTGAGGGTGGTGCCGGCCTTGTGCTCCGCCTCGTCGGGGGTGCCCTCCGGGTCGGCGGTGTCGATCAGGGCCGTCCAGCGCTCGCCGTAGGAGACGGGCGGCAGGCGGAATCCCACGGGCTCCCAGTGGCTGTTGAGCAGCAGCAGGAAGGAGTCGTCGACCAGGCGCCGGCCGCGCGGGCCGGGTTCGGCGATGGCGTCGCCGTTGAGGAACACACCGACCGAGTGGGCGTCGGAGCGCCGCCAGTCGTCGTCGGTCATCTCCCGCGCGTCGGGCAGCAGCCACACCAGGTCGGGCAGCGGCTGGCCGGCGTGGCGCACGGTCTCGCCCCGGAAGAAGCGGCTGCGGCGCAGCACGGGGTGGGCGAGGCGCAGCGAGATGAGCCTCCGGGTGAAGTCCAGCAGCTCGCGCTGTTCGCCGGTGAGCCGCCAGTCGATCCAGCTGATCTCGTTGTCCTGGCAGTAGGCGTTGTTGTTGCCGCGCTGGGTGCGGCCCAGTTCGTCGCCGTGGGAGAGCATCGGGATGCCCTGGGAGAGCAGCAGGGTGGCGAGGAAGTTGCGCTGCTGGCGGGCGCGGAGTTCGAGCACGGCCGGGTCGCGGGTGGCGCCCTCCGCGCCGCAGTTCCAGGACCGGTTGCCGCTCTCGCCGTCCCGGTTGTGCTCGCCGTTGGCCTCGTTGTGCTTGTCGTTGTACGAGACGAGGTCGCGCAGGGTGAAGCCGTCGTGCGCGGTGACGAAGTTGACGCTGGCGCGGGGGCGGCGCCGGTGGTGCGCGTACAGGTCGGAGGAGCCGGTCAGCCGGGAGGCGAACTCGCCGAGGGTGTGTTCCTCGCCGCGCCAGAAGTCCCGTACGGCGTCCCGGTACAGGCCGTTCCACTCCGACCACAGCGGGGGGAAGTTCCCCACCTGGTAGCCGCCCTCACCCACGTCCCAGGGTTCGGCGATCAGCTTGACGCGGCTGATCACGGGGTCCTGCTGGATGAGGTCGAAGAACGCCGACAGCCTGTCCACCTCGTGGAACTGGCGGGCCAGGGTGGCCGCGAGGTCGAAGCGGAAGCCGTCGACGTGCATCTCGGTGACCCAGTACCTGAGCGAGTCCATGATGAGCTGGAGGACGTAGGGGTGGCGCATCAGCAGGCTGTTGCCGGTGCCGGTGGTGTCGTAGTAGTGACGCCAGTCGCCGTCCACCAGGCGGTAGTACGAGGAGTTGTCGATGCCCCGGAAGGAGAGCGTGGGGCCCTTCTCGTTGCCCTCGGCGGTGTGGTTGTAGACCACGTCGAGGATGACTTCGAGGCCGGCCGCGTGCAGGGTCCTCACCATCTCCTTGAACTCGGTGACCTGCCGGCCGCGGGTGCCGTGGGCGGCGTAGGCGTTGTGCGGGGCGAAGAAGCCGATGGTGTTGTAGCCCCAGTAGTTGGCCAGGTCGCGGCCCTGCAGCACACCGTCCTGGACGAACTGGTGGACCGGCATCAGTTCGACGGCGGTGACGCCGAGCGAGGTGAGGTGCTCGACCACCGCGGGGTGCGCCAGTCCGGCGTAGGTGCCACGGAGTTCCGCGGGGACGTCGGGGTGGGTGCGGGTGAGGCCCTTGACGTGGGCCTCGTAGATGACGGTGTCGGAGTAGGGGCGGCCGGGCCGGGTGTCGTCGCCCCAGTCGAAGGCCGGGTCGGTCACCACGCCGAGCATGGTGTGTCCGGCGCTGTCGGCGGGGTCCGGGCCGTGCGGGGCGCGCTCGTACAGCGAGGGGTGGTTGTCGATCTGGCCCTCCACCGCGGTGGCGTAGGGGTCGAGGAGGAGTTTCGCCGGGTTGCAGCGGTCGCCGGCCGCCGGGTCCCAGGGTCCGTGCACCCGGTAGCCGTAGCGCTGTCCGGGGCCGACGCCGGGGAGGTAGCCGTGCCAGACGAAGCCGTCGACCTCGGTGAGCCGTGTGGTGGTGTGCCGGCCGTCGTCGTCGACCAGGACCAGGTCGACGCGTTCGGCGACCTCGCTGAAGAGCGCGAAGTTGGTGCCCTCGCCGTCGTAGGACGCACCCAGCGGGTAGGGGCGCCCGCTCCAGGCGGGCGCCCCTTTCCGGTTCTGTCGCCGGGTCACCGGACCTCCTCCAGGAGGCCGCCCGGCGTTCGTACCCGGCCGGTGAGCGTGGCGACGCTCACCTCGCGGGGGAGGTCCAGGCCCTCGCTCTCGCGCGGGTCGGGCGCGGTCGGTACGAGGGGGACGCGTTCGCCGGCGCGGGCGCGCTGCGAGAACCAGATGACCTTGCTGCCGTTCTCGGTGGCGCAGCAGCCCCAGCCGTCGCTGCTGGCCGCGATGTGCTCGAGGCAGCTGCGCAGTTCCTGGTCGGGGCGCAGGGCGCGGTTGTTGTCACCGATGGCCGTGATGAGGTGCTGGCCGTTCCACCACATCTCGATCGACGTGTTCTTGTCGGTGGCGTGCTCGTCGATGGCCCGCAGCAGCATCTCGGCGCCGCCGCAGACGGGCTCCATCAGATTCTCCAGGTCCCAGAACCGGAGGTGAGCGGCCAGTATGCGGCTGACCTGTCCCACCCTCTCGGGGCTGACTTCCACATCGAGGTGGTAGTAGCAGGGCACTGCGGTCTTCATGGTCGTTGGCTCCTCACGCGAAGCTCTCGTCCCTCCTCGCCCCCGCGGGGCGAGCCCCCGGACACGGAACGTGAGCGGGTATCGCTTCTGAGTCACTTTTCAGAGTGAGGGGGTTGGTCCGTTCGTGCAACACGAGCACGCATCCGTGACTCCCGGGGCGACGTCCGGGCAGGGACGGCCGCGGCGCACCGCCTCAAGTGGTTGAAAATCCAACAAGACGTTGCGTCATCACCCGTGCACCATGTGTGAAGACCTCGATCGCCGTTACGGGTCCGTGCGACTGCGCGCACGGCCGCCGCCCGACCGCCGGGACAACGCGCCTCGAATCGAGCCCCGGAAAGGTGAACGGCGCCATGCTGCTACCCGCCAAAGCCGAAGTTGCCCGGCAGTTGCGTCGGTACCGGGCCTGGGAACGCGTGATGCTGGCGGCCCCGACCGATCGCACGGTACGGGCCACCTTCGAGGACGCCGGCTACACCCTCTGTGTGCTGATGGGCAAGCGCTGCGCGCGGGAGGCGGCGGACGCCGCCGAACGGTATCTGCGCACCACCCTCGTCACCTATCTGCAGGAACAGAACGACACGCCCCGTCCGGCGGCCGCGGTCCGACGGGGACCGCCGGCCGTCGAGCGGCGCTCCCCGGCGGGAAGGCAGTGACCTTCCCGCCGCTGTTTGGTCCCACGCCCGGGCGTCCGCCCGGGCGTCGAGCACGGCGGAGGTGCACAGACCCATGAAGACGACCCGGACCATCGGCCGTGTCCCGGTACGGGACGTCCGGCCGTCCGTCGACTGCGGCAGGCGGCCGGCCAAGGCCGTCGTGGGCGAGACGTTCGAGGTCACGGCCACGCTCTTCCGTGAGGGCCACGACGCGGTCGCCGCCAACGTGGTGCTGAAGGACCCCGAAGGGCGGCCGGGGCCGTTCACGCCGATGCGGGAGCTCGCGCCCGGCAGTGACCGGTGGGGCGCTGAGGTCGTCGCGGACGGCCCGGGCCGGTGGACCTACCGCGTCGAGGCGTGGGGCGATCCCGTGGCCACCTGGCGCAGGACCGCCGGCATCAAGGTCCCGGCGGGCATCGACACCGGGCTGGTGCTGGAGGAGGGCGCCGACCTGCACGAGCGTGCGGCCGCCGGGGTTCCGCGGGACGACGGGCAGGCCGTGGTCCTCGCCGCGGCCGAGACCCTGCGGGACGACTCCCTGCCCTGTGCCACCCGGCTGGCGGCGGCGTTGACGCCGGAGGTCGACGCGGTGCTGGCCCGGCATCCGCTGCGGGAGCTGGTCACCAGCAGCGAGCCGCTGCCGCTG
>NZ_JBITCL010000026.1:0-9964 GCF_044453165.1 Streptomyces sp. NPDC051740
GGCTGCCCGGTGCCGTGGTCCTCGTAGTAGAGCTCGATGTCGGTGGAGTTCTCCTGACCGACGGTGATGAACGGCATGGTGATTGCTGCCTTCCGTGTTCCGGTGGTGTCGAGCACTGCGGAAAACATAGCTCGTAATTTGATTGCGCACAACTAAATTGTACGCAACTCAAACGGGCGGCGAAGTTCCGTCGCCGGGCGAGGTCGGCACGCCCAGTACGCCCACGACGGGGAACCGCCGCGCGACCGCGTCCGTCTCCGTGAAGACCTGAAGTCGGCTCCGAGGGAGGCCACATGGACCAGCCATGGCTCGCGATCACGCTCGTCATGGCCGCCGGCGCGCTGGCCCTGGGCATCGCCATCCTGCTCGACGCCCTACGCCGGCGCCGCGAGGGCCCGACGACCCGTCCTCCCCAGGTCCGCTACCAGGCCCCACCCGTGAACAACCTCGACGCCCCACCCACCCAGACCTACCGCCGCACCCCCCTCAACCACGAGTCCCACCCCCTCCACGCCGGCATCCCGGTCGTCCTCCGGTACGACCTCAGGGACCCGCGCAGGGTCGTGGTCGTCCACACCAAGGACGGACGGCCGGGGAAGGTGTCGTACTCAGCGACCGCCAACATGACCTGGGGGATCTTCTTCGTGCTCTTCGGGCTGGCCATGGGGGTGGGGGCGTTCCTGTGAGACGCCACGACGAACACTCGGAGGTGTGGCATGGCTCTGAAGCCAGTGGTTCCTCCCCTGCCCCGGGGCGAGTTGAAGTTGATACCGACAGAGGCAGTAATCCGTTGAGCTGTGAACGGACACGACAGTCCCGGATAGACAGTGCGCACTTGGCAGTTGAAGGCTCCCTAGGCACCTGGCAGGGTGTGCGCATGGCCTTGATCAAGGAGTTCCAGCAGGTTCCCTCTGACGCCCAGAAGATCCACGGACCGGTCACATGCGGTTACCGGACATTTACCATTGAGGGGCGTCGCGTCCTTCAGCTAGACACCTACGGATCCGCCGACCGTGAAATCCCTAACAAGATCAGTCAAAGTGTCCAGCTCGACGCCGAGGGTGCTCGCACACTAATCGAAATCATCACCGAGGCCTTCCCAGACATCATTCACTGACCTCTTCTTGATATGTTCATGCCCCAGGCTAAAATCCGGCACTTCACCTTCCGAGGCAATGCCGCGTCAGCCCTTGAGCGTGCAACCAACCACGCCCGATACTCGCCCAGAAAAGACGAGCGCCCCGATTACCAGATGGAAAGTTTCACTTCCTGCGACGTGGCGAGGCCCCCTCACCACACTCAGCGGCGAGATTGCCCGGTGCGCACGCCGCAGCGCCTCCAGCGCTCGCCCCATGGGATCGGCCCGCTCCTGGCGAAAGCGGTGAACTCCGCCTTAACAGGCGGTCCATTCCTATGCGAGTAGTACATGGATCGTAGCAACAAGGATGACTCACATCCCATCTCGGCATGGATCTAGACAATACATCTAATTTTGACGCGCCTTGATGCTGCCGAACCTCCAACTCGAAGACGTTTGTCTCAGTTTGCTAACTCGACCTCCGAGCGGCCCAGTTGTTCCGATAGTGTGATCAACGCCCAGTCGCCGTCTCCCGCATTCGGGAGCTGACATGTGTCGCCGTCACCCCCACTGGGGTGCTGACACAAGAGGAGATGCTTTGCCCAGCAAGAACTATAGCTACGACATTCCGGACCACTCGATCGAGTACATCAAGGTGGATCCGAGGACCATCAAGTTCGACCCCCGTGCGCAGCGCAACCTCAACAAGGCCCGTGCGCAGGCCATCGCCGAGAAGCTGGTTCCGACCGCCCTCGGAACGCCGATCCTCTCGCAGCGTGAGGACGGTCTGTACGCGGTGGACGGCATGCACCGCGTTTACGCCTGCCAGCTCATCCTGGCCGGGAAGGTCTTGGTCTCGGAGGAAGTCCGCGAGGCTGTCCAGACCATCACCTGTGAGGTCCACTCCGGCCTCTCGATGGCTAACGAGGCGTCACTGTTCATCATCAAGAACAAGGAGTCCTCGAAGGTCGGCCCGAACGACGAGTTCAGGATCGGTGTGCTGGCTGGGCATCCACTCTTCCAGGACACCAACACCGTCCTGGAGAAGCACCAGCTCAAGGTTGGCAGCAGCAGCGTCAACGGGGTGCGCGGCATCAAGGGGATCCTCAGCATCGTCATGGAGCATGGTCCCGAGATCCTGGACCTGTCGCTCACCATCGCCGAGGACGCTTGGGGCCGAACCCCCGACACCTGGCACTCCGTCACTATCGGAGGTATCGCCACAGTGATGTCCAAGCACTCTGATGTGGTGAACCCCCAGGAGTTGGCGCAGAAGCTCAAGCGCCAGGGTGATCCCACGTCCTTCAGAGCCAAGATCCAGACCACCGCCACCAACAACAACACACGTCACGATGGCACCAAGGGCCGTCTCAAGGCCGCTCACTTGGCGGTTGCCTCCGCCTGGAACGCTCATCGTCGCGTCAACCGTATCCCCGTCCCGAACATCTTCGAGTAGTCCCGAAACCCGCAGCGCCCCGCGCCTTACCGCAACGCGGGGCACTGCACCCTCTTTTGTTAAGCGTTGCCCCGTAGATGATCTACGGGGCAACGCTTAAGCCGCCTCGGCCTCGTAGTGCATCTGAGCCCGATCCAACACGTCGTCCGGGTCCAGGCCCCGCGTGGACGTCCAGTGCAGGAGGTCGGCGATCAGCTCGACCGCTGTCTCTTCCAGGACCGTTTCGCACCGCCCGCGCAGGACGGATCCGCCGCGTTCCCGGTAGCTCTCCAGTGCGTCGATGGCCCGTTCCATGCGCAGGCACACGGCGTCCGAGCCCAGTTCGATCTCGCACCACACCGCCTTGCCCAGCGCCGTGACGGCGGTGCCCCAGTCCACGGCCATGGCGGCGAGCATGTGCAGGCCGCGGCCACACTCCGCCTCGCAGTCGGCGGTGCGCAGTGAGGGCAGCGAGCTGCTCTTGTCGTGCATCTCGACGCGCAGACGCTCGCGCTTCCACTCCAGGATCAGGGTCGCCGGCGAGCCCTCACCCACGTGCTTGATGACGTTCGTCGCCAGCTCCGTCACGACGAGCTGCGTCGCGTCACCAGCGGTCGGCACGCCCCACTGGCCAAGCTGCGTGGCGGCGGCCCGCCGCAGCAGGCGCACTTCCGCCGGCAGTGCCTCAAAAGGCAGGACACAACGGCGCTGACGGTTCTCGATGTCGGTACCGGGCATAAGCGGTTCTCCCTCCCGTGCCACGCGCATGCTGCGCCTGCCGTGTCCGAACGGCTGCATTGCGTAGCTGTCCGTCACCGAGAATGGCACAGAGAACTCTCGCTGTGTAACTTCTCACGAGCCTCGATCGAGTGAATCGCATGGTGGGTCGGCTGCCGCGCTACCTAGCCTGTTCACACCCCGAGCGCCTGCCCGGGTGAGCGCTTGAGGAGTTACATGTCCGTACGAACCACCACACGCCGTCGCCAACTCGGAGTGATGTTGCGCAAGTTGCGCGCCCGCAAAGGGATGACCCTGGAGGAGGCCGGCGGTCTGGTCGGCGTATCGAAGGCAACGGTCAGCCGGTACGAGACGCAGGCGGGACCGGTGAAGTGGATCGTCGTGGACGCGCTGTGCCGTGAGTACGGAGCCACTGATGCCGAGCGGGAAGCCGTGGTGCGCCTGGCAAAGGACGCCAGGCAGCAGGGGTGGTGGAGCTCGTTCGCCGACTCCATCCCGGAGAGCATGAACCTCTTGCTCACCCTTGAGGACGAGGCCGTACGCGAGGACCACTTCTCCTGCGTCTACGTCCCCGGCCTTCTCCAGACCCGCGCCTACAGCACCGCTCTGCAGAAGGCCAACGAGATCCCTTTGGAGCCGGCCGAGATCGAGCGGTTGGTGGACATCCGCATGAAGCGCCAGGAGATCCTCACCCGGTCGAAGCCGTTCCGTCTGTGGGCCATCCTCGACGAGTCCGTGATCCGCCGGGTGGTGGGCTCGCCAGAGATCATGAAGGAGCAACTCGGGCGGCTTCTCGAAGTCAACGAGTCACCGCACATCACCCTGCAAGTGCTGCCGTTCTCGAACGGAGCCCATGGTGCCGCTCTTGGCAGCTTCGTGATCATCGGTGGCACGGAGTCAGCCCTTGACGTGGTCTATGTGGACTTCCACACCGGCTCCCTCTTCCTGGAGAAGGACGAGGAACTGGAGCGATACAGACTTGCGTTCGAGTACCTCCGCGCACAAGCGTTGGACATGGAGGCTTCCTCCGCCTTGATCCATCGCGCACGCAAGGAGCTGTAGATGCCCGCCCGTTCTCCCGCCCCTCATGAGCTGGCCTGGTTCAAGTCGTCTTACAGCGGCGCGAACACAACCGAGTGCGTGGAGTGCGCCTATGTCTCGTACGGCGTACTCATACGCGACTCCAAGGACGCGGACGGTTCTGTCGTCTCCGTCGAAGCCGGTCCATGGCGTTTCTTCGTGGCGGGGTTGAGACGTGAGCAACCGGTCGTGTCCGCCTGACGCTCCCGAGCCGCCTACTCCACCATGCGCTCCGCATCCCCCGGAACCCAGGGAAACGGCACATCGGGCCACCGTACGGAGGCCCACTCGTCGACGTCGACCGCGAGTACGGCCTCGATGAAGACCTGCGGCGGGCGGTAGCCGTGGGCGGTGATGTAGTGCGTGATGAGGAACGGGGCGGCGTAGGCGGTGCCGGGGGCGCCCGGGATGCGTAGCTCCCCGTTGCCCTCCGGGGCCGGCTCGTCCCCCGCCGGGCACAGGTCGCACTCGTGCACGCCCAGGCAGACGTTCATCCACTGGACCCGCTGGACGGCCTTCAGCTTCTCCACGAACGCCTTGGGGACCGGCCCCGTCGCGTACGGCTTGCCCGCCTCCAGCCAGCCGACGTTCAGGCGGGTGTACGCGGGGCGGTACCAGAGTCCGTAGAAGCCCGACTCCAGGTCCGTGAAGGTGTCGTCGTCCAGGTAGTCGTACGCGCTGAGGTCCTCGTAGAACACCCGCACATCATCGCCCGCGCCACTCGGCGGTACGCGAAAAGGCGGGTGCGCTGCTCGCCGGGTCACGAGCACCCGGGCCCGCCTCCCGGGGACCCGGCTCCGGACTCGTCGGGACGGCCACGACGGCCAGCCGCCTCCTTGAAGCCGTCCCCCGGTGGGAATCCCACCCTCAGTTCCGAGCGATGGCTGCGCAGGATGCGGACATGTAGGACACTCTTCGTAGGACGGGGGAGATCAAGGAGCGAGAGATCGTGAGCGCAGAGCACGTAGAAACACCCATCCCTGCGCCGTTGCCGTTGAGGACCATCGGCGACATCCGGGCCGCTCTGCGGTCCGGGCACGGCTTCCCCGGCGACCAGGAGACCTTCGAAGCGGATCTCCAGCGTGCGCTGGAGGCCTCCTCGGAAACCGACCTCAATGCGGTCGCCGCGGTGATCGTCGACTACCGGGGGCGGATTCGCCTCTACCAGGACCCCGACTTCGACATCGCCATACAGGAGGGCCTCGACCTGGCGGCACAGCTGAAGCAGGAGGACCCACACGCGTGAGCGGTGTGACTGCGGCCGTCACCGTACGGGCCGCCCAGCGTGCGAAGGAGCTGGGAGCCGAGCAGGACCTGGAGGCTCTGTGGCAGGAGCTCGAGCAGGCTCCGCGACTCGGTGTGCGGCTCGGGCCTCCCCGTCACGACGGTACAGAGGTGCGCAAGACGAGAATCGAGCCCCGAGGCGGCGTGCCGGGGTTGGCCGTGGCGTATGTGTACACGCCTTCTCCGCCTCCCCCGACCGTGGCGATCGTCGCTGTGACGCCGGATGACGGAGCCCGCGAAGCGTAGTGGCGGCCTCGTCACACCGCCCCGGCGTCCACTCGGTACACGATCTTCCCGTCGAACTCGGTGAAGCCCGGCGTCCGGTAGAAGGCCCGCGCGTGGGGATTGTCCCGGTCCGTCATCCAACGGTGACACGGATGCTGTTGGCGAATCCCGTCGCTGTTCGGTGATGGGAGCGTTTTTCCCGACGTGACGCCGCTCATGCGGTGTTTTGCTTGGAGAAACGCTCCCATCATGGCGCTGGGGCGGGTGCCTGGCGGCCGTCCGACGGATTCGCCAACCACATCCGGTGACACGGTCCGGGCCCCGGGCTCGGCCGTCACCGACCTGCAGCGTCACACCTCCACCAGCCGGACGGGGCGCCTGCTCCTGGCCCTCGCCTCCCGCACACTGATGGGCTCCCCCGACGGCGCGGCCTGGCCGTCCCTGTATGCCGCGACCCACCCCGAGGTCGTCGACGGGGCCTACCTCGGCCCGGCCGGACGCGACCAGACCTCCGGCACGCCCAAGCCGGTCCGGCTGCCCGCCGGGGCCGACGACCCCGAGCTGGGGGCCTGGCTGTGGCGCGAGAGCGAGCGGCTGACCGGCGTCGCCTTCCCGGTCCCGCAGACCTGACCGTGCCCGGAAAGCAAGAAGGCCCATGACCGGCTCCGCCGCATTCGTCGCCGTCATGATCGACAGGTGACTCCGCCGTTGGTGCGTCAGTTCCGCCTCGGGGCCCGAAGTCGGAACCGTTGCCGCTGTCCGATGACGAGCGGGTGGTGTCGGGACGGTGGACGTGGCGGCCGTCGTCGGCCCGGGCGCCGGCCCTGCGCACGTGGATCGCGCTGACGTGCGCGGGCCCGGAGGTGCCGCCGATCGTCGCGGTCGCCCGCGAGTCGCGGGTGACCGCAGACACGGTCCGTAAGTGGCGGCGCCGGTTCCCGACGGCCCCCTGGGCCGCTCAGGGGTCGACCGGGTCCGGCGCATGCGCTCTCGGCGTTCTCCCAGGCCGAGACGAGAGGTGGCGCCGCCTCAGATGGTCGGGGTGTCGTCGACAACCGGCTTGTGGACCTCGACGACCGGCTTCCACCCCGTGGAGAACTCGATGAAGTCCGCACGGGTGGGGTAGGTGTCGATCGCGCGACGGTCACGCTTGGGGCTGTCGCCCCCCTTGCGTCCCCGGGGAACCTGCTCCTCGAAGATGTCGACCTTCACGTCGGGAACCTCCTTGAGGCCCTGGCGCCAGATCTGCACGATGTCGGCGCCGAACGCCTGCCGGGCCGCGGCGTAAAGGGCCGTGAGGGACCCCTTGTCCCCACCGGGGACGAAAAGCGCCAGGTCCAGCACGACACCGGCGGACTGGAGGACCTCGATGGTCGCCGGGCCGTTCTCGTCGGCCACGTAGATTCCGGCTTCGTTCTCGTCGTCGGGAAGGCAGGAAACCTCTTCCTGGAACACGGTCCTCGCCGTGATCGAGCCGCCCTCGAAATCCTCACCGGACTTGGTCAGAAAAGCAGGGACATAGCAGTCGGGAAGTTTGAGTTCTTCCGTGTCGGCGGAAACGAAGATCCTGTCCTTCACGCCGAGCTTCGTCACCTCTTCCAGCGAGAGGCGGCGAGCGGCGATCTTCTCCGTGTTCACGATTTCCCTTTCAGGTTGCACTGTCCCTCCGAGTAAGGACGCTACCACGAAACCCTGAAGTCAACTGCCCAGTAATCTTTGGGTACTTGGCCTTCGATGACCTGCACGGGAGGATATTGAAGCGAGTGCCACTCGGTGGGGAACACCCATCTGCCGGGTAGTATCCCTCGCCATGGCGTTGGTGATCAACTGGCGATTGCATTTCGGTGCGTTGGGTAGCACGGAGTAACTAAAAGAGAGTTTGCGGCAGATATCGCCCATATCCCCTTCGGGGAGGTGGCGGCGAGGCAGGGCGATCCATTCGTTGCCCATGGGGGCGAAGGGCGCCCGGGCCGCCTCCAGGAGATCCGGACCCGGGCTCGTCGGGACCGAGCACCCCTTCGTCCGCCGGCAGCGGCAGGAGCGTTCCGCGGGGTCCGGAAAGCGGCGAAGCGCATGGGGCTTCGCCGTCGTCGGGGCCGGCGTCGGCTCCTGGCTCGTCAGCGGTCACCGAGAACTCAAGAGGTTCCGGAAGGTGCCCGCTTGGATCCCATGGCGGTCTCGAACGCCTTGAGCACTGCCGCTTTCAATGTCTCGGCGTTCACGTCCTCCACACGACACGGGAAGGCCACCCCGGGGGTGTGTTCGTGGTTCCGGACGACGGCATCCAGGAAGACGGGGAGCCCGAGTCGCCGCCCGAGCCGGAGAAGCGCCCGGGATATCGAAGGGCAGGGAACGAACGCGGCGCGCAGATGATCCCGCGACCGTCGCCGACCACGCCGCCCACCTCGGCGATTTCCTTTTCAATTGTCGACGGTTCCATGGGGCGTTGGGCGCGCGGTCACATGACGGAATGGGAACCGCACGCAGTGTGGGCACAGATGCCTCTTTGGTTCTCAGGCGATCGGAACCGCGGGTTGAATCGCCGAAGAGAGCCGCCTCGGAGGGGAACCGGAGATCTTGAGGATCGCGTCCGCGTCCGCGTCGGCGGAGGTCAGGTCCTCGACGGAGTGACGCTCGTCGTGGTCGAGGCCGCGCACTATCGGGTCCTCCGCCTCCCGATCCGCCCTTCGCCCGCCCTGCCCCGTTTCGCGGTGGGGGCAGGGCGCGCCGGGACCGCGTCGGCCCTCCGGGGCGGTCACCAGCAGGGGCTGCCGTCGTCCTCACGCCAGGCGATGTCCGTGACGTACATGGGCATCGTGAAGTAGCTGCCGTGGTTGCTGGAGACGCATGCGGTCCTGGGCCCCTGCTCCTCCTGTCCGACGACGACGTACGTCATCGTGACGTCCTGGGACGTCCTGTTGTAGAAGATGTGGCCGAGAGCGCTGCCCGACCATTCGTCGTCGGTCACCAGCGACGGCGGCATGTCCGTGTCGCCGTACCAGAACTCGGGCCAGACGCAGAACGTACCCGTCTGGCAGTTCCCGGTAGACCACGCCGACGCGCTGGGCGCGGATGCCATGACACCGAGGAAAGCCGCGGGTATCGCCGCGAGGGCGAGGGACTTCAGACGCATGAAGGACTCCGATCTCAGGACGTCACCCGCATGCTCACAGCGAATATGTTGAAACGTCAAGTATCACTTTCGGCCTCCCCTGGCCGGTTCGAAACCGGTTCGAAGTCGGCTCGAAGTCGGCTCGAAGTCGGCTCGAAGTCGGCTCGAAGTCGGCTCGAAGTCGGCTCGACGCCGGTTCGACGCCGGTTCGACGCGGTTCCGACGACCGGTACAAGCACCGAGGTCCGCCTCGGTCCATCGAGCCCGCCTGCCACGAGTACGGCCCGGTTCAGGGCACCACCCGCAGACGGGTCGGCCAGCCGATGCGGTCGAGGAGGCGGAACAGTTCCTCGATGTCCGTCGGGTTCAGCTTCACGCAGCCGTTGGACTCGTAGTCACCCGGGCCGTCCCAGCGTCGGGCCTCGGAGGTGCCCTCGCCGCCGTCGCGGTCCGTCTCGGAGTGGAGGAACAGCTCCGTGCGCGTCACCGTGCCCCGGGAGCACGCCATGTCCTGGAGGCGGACGGCGTACCCCTTGATGAGGGCGCCGTCGTAGGTGCGGGTCCTGGACCGGATCCGCCAGTTCCCGTCCGGGATCCACCCCTTGGCGCGGGCGCAGTCGTCCTGGACGCCGAGGCCCGATCCGGCCCGGTAGGCGGCCCGGAGTCTCCCGCCCCGGTGGACCGAGAGCGTCGAGTCGGTGGGGTCGTCGGGGTTCTTGTCGAAGACCAGGGTGGTCGCAGGAGCCTCTGCTCCGGCGGGATCGCCTGTGAGGGCGGCCGGGGTGAGGGCCAGGGCCGTCATCACCGCCCATGCCGTCAGGAGGCCGCGCGGGGAACTCCTCTTCGCGTTCACGTACCTTCCTCGTTCCTCGTCCCCTCGGGGCCTCCGCCGCCGGCCGTGTCGGCACGGGGGGGGGGGGGGGGGGGGGGGGGGGGGGGGCGGGGGGGGGGGGGGGGGGGGCGGGGGGGGGGGGGGGGGGGGGGGGGGCGGGGGGGGGGGGGGGGGGGGGCG
>NZ_JBITCL010000026.1:9973-54184 GCF_044453165.1 Streptomyces sp. NPDC051740
GGGGGGACCTCCCCTGCGCGTTCCCGTACCTCCCGGGTCCCCCGCCCCCGGGGGGCCCCCCCCGCCGGCGGGGGGGGCCGGGGCCCCCCCCCCGCCGGGGCCCCCCGGGGGGGGGGGCCGCGTCCCGGACGTTCCGGAGCGGGCGTCACCGCCCGCTCCGGAACGGGGTTCAGACGATGGCCAGGCGCACCTGGGCCGAGTTCGTCCCGGCGAAGGTGAAGTCGAACTGCTCGCGGACCCCGGAGCCGCAGGCCTGCTTCGTGCGGTAGTCGCCGTTGCCGCCGACGATGCGGACCACGGCGCACTTGCCGTCCATACGGGTGTCCTCGAGCCAGCCGGACACCCGCACGGCGCCGCCCGAGCAGCTCAGGGACCAGCCGGCGATCGCGCCGTCGATCTTCGGGGACGCCGTGGACGGGCAGGTGGCGGCGCTCGCCGTGCCGGCGGCGCCGAAGGCCAGCCCTCCGGCGAGGACGATCGTCGAGAGCGCGGACATGACGGACTTGCGGACAGCGGACATGGAGGTACCCCTTCGGATGGAGAGTTGTCAGGAAGCGCACCGGCGCCACGCCCCGGGCACGCTGTCCGCCGACGAGGGCGGGTCGGGCCGGCCGGGGAGCGCCGGGCACTGCAACCAGACTGACCGTGGGAACGGGGTGCGGGAAGACATTCCGGGGGGTCTGCACAGGCGCATCCATGCAGGCTCCGTGCAGCCTGCGGGGAGGGGTCCCGGCCTGCGGTTATGCCTGCCGGGAGAACAAGTCGCGCATCATGCGGCACGGGGGCGGGCGGTGTGCATGCGGGCCGCCCGCCCCCGCGTGGGGGCGGGCGGCCCGGCCCGCTCACGCCGACGTGGACGGCGGCGGGCTCGTGGACCCCTGGCACGCGGGGGCGGCGGACGGCGGACGCTGGAACACCAGCAGGGCCAGCCAGGTGTCGACGTCCGCCCTGCCGTTCGGCCGCAGGCCGTGGCGGTCCTGGAAGAACCTCAGGTCCTCGGCGGTCGCCGCGGTGAACTCCCCCGACACCTCCGTGCCGCCCTGGCCCGCGTTGTGCAGGAGCTCCTGGAGGGCCAGGACCGCGTGCCCGTCGGCTCCGCGTCCGAGGGGCATCACCAGTTCGGGCCACGTGTCCTCGCCCACCTTGCCGTCGGACGGCAGGTTGTTCCCGCGCTGGAAGTCCATGACGGCGTCCCGGGTCTCGTCCCCGAAGAACCCGTCCGTCCTCACCTCGTAGCCGTGCGCCCTCAGCAGGTGCTGCAGGGCGCGGCCGGGGGTGAAGTGGTCCTCCTTCCGCTTCTTCAGCAGCGGCCACTGAAGCGGCGCGCCGCTCGCCGGAACGGCGCCGGCCGCCACACCGTCGGCCGCGGTCCGGGGGTGGGGGGCGTACTGGTCACGTACGACCGCCCCGGCGACGAAGGCCAGCACCGTCACCGCGGCCACCAGTGCCGGCAGCGCCCACCGGGAGCGCCCCGGCCGGCCCGGGGTGCCGCGCCCGCCCATGGCATCGGCCGCGCCGGTGGGCTCCGGGCCGTCGCCGACGGTCACTTGGCCGCTGTTCTCCTCCAGCACCGCCCGGTACAGCTCCCGTGCCCGTTCCAGTTCCGCCGCCGGAGCACGCAGGTGGGCGTGGAGCGCCTCCACCACCCTCGGTGGTGCGGTCGACGCGTGCTTCGGGTTGAGGTAGCGGGAGAGCGTCGTCTGGTCGATGCCCAGTTTCGAGGCCAGTGCCTGCTGTGTGGGCCGTGTGCCGCCGGACGCGGCGCTCCCGGCCTCCTCCCACCAGCGTCGCAGCAGCCGCGCCAGCCGCTCCCCCGGCCGTTGCCCCCGGTCCTGGGCCTCCGGCTCGTGCGCCATGTGTCTCTCCCCGTTCGTCTTGCGGAACGGCCGGGCGTCCACGCCTCCTGCATCGCTGCATATCAGCAGGTCAACCGCGTGCATGGCGGTAAGTGCGGATGCATCGGCCCACAGCAGCGCAGATCGTAGCGACGCCGGGCGAAGCGTCCGGCGCTTCCGTACCGGGCGGTCCGCACCCTCGCGTGATCACCAGACGTTCCGCGGCCCGCGACAAGGCTGCCCCGGGCTCTTCCGAGGTGCCGCGCCGAGCGCCGGCGCGAAGAGCACGCGTTCACCCGGACGTGTGCCGATGCGGCACACGTCGCTCACCCACAGGAAGGACGGCCGGGCCTAACCCTCGATGTCGAGCGCCGTCCCGTACAGCCGGTCCACCTTCAGCCGGATGACCACCCGGCGCTCGGCGACCAGTTGTTCCAGGAACGCGTCCTCGTCCTCGGGCCTCGCGGATTCCGGGATCATTCCGAGGAGTTCGCGGCCGACCGCGTCACCGGGAACCGTCGTGATCCCGGAGGTCTCGGCCTCGCCCTCGGCGACGGCGAACGACCACACGTCGCCGCCCTGCACGTGCAGCGCCGCACGCGGGTCGTGGCGGAGGTGCTTGAGCTTGACGCGGTCGGCCGTGGTCGAGAAGCGCGCGACGCGGGCCTCGGGGTCCCAGCTGTACACCATGGTGGTCAGGTGGGGGTGGCCGCCGCGCTTGACGGTGGCGAGCGTGCCGAACCGCTGCCGGCCGAGCAGGGTGGAGAGTGCTTCGTCGGACAGGGCGCGAGGGGCCGGTTGTTGAGTCATGTTGCCCTCAACCACCTTTTCTCCAGCGGTATTTCACGGATCAGGGCGCGGCCGTGACGCGGGCGACCGCCGCGCGGGTCAGTACGCGGTCGGACGGGGTGTCGTCCAGGGCGCGGTGGAGGGTCAGGCCCTCGATGAGGGCGTCCAGTTGGCGGGCCGTGGCGGCGTCGAAGTGCTGTTCCAGGAGGGCTCGGCTGCGGCGCATCCAGCGGGCGCACAGTTCGCGGTACGGCTCGTGGCGGGCCGCCAGGGTGTAGAGCTCCTGGACGAGGATCAGGTCGCGGCGGGGGCCCTCGGAGAGGGTGTGGATCAGGTCGGTGACCGCTTCCCGGGCCTGGTCGGGGGTGGTGGCGCCGCCGAGGTGGTGCTCGAAGACGGTCACCACGTGGCCGGCGTAGCCGGTGAACGCCTCGTGCAGCAGGTCGTCGATGCCGGTGAAGTGGTACGTCATCGAGCCCAGCGGCACCTTCGCGCGGGCGGCGATCTTGCGGTGGGAGACGCCCGCCACGCCCTCCTCGGCGATCAGGTCGAGCGCCGCCGCGAGGATGCGCTCGCGGCGGTGGGGGTCGGTGTGTCCGGTGGCCATGGCTCGTGGTCGGGGCTCAGAGGGTGCGGACCGGGCGGGCCGGGTTGCCCACGGCCACGACGTTCGCCGGGATGTCCTTGGTGACCACCGCGCCCGCGCCGATGACGGAGTTGTCGCCGATGGTCACTCCGGGGCAGATGATCGCGCCGCCGCCGAGCCAGACGTTGTCGCCGATGGTGATGGGCAGGGCCGCCTCCAGCTTGTCGCGGCGGGGTCCCGGCTCCACGGGGTGGGTGGGCGTGAGGAGCTGGACGTTCGGGCCGATCTGGCAGTCCTCGCCGATGGTGATCCGCGCGACGTCCAGGGCGGTCAGGTTGTAGTTGACGAAGGTACGGGCGCCGATGCTGATGTTGCTGCCGTAGTCGACGTACAGCGGCGGGCGTACGTCGACGTCCTCGCCCACCGAGGCGAGGAGCTCGGTCAGGATCGGCCTCGCCTCGGTGGGGTTCTCGGGGTAGGCGGCCTGGTAGCGGGCCGCGAGCCGCATCGCGCGCTGCTGGCGGCGGGCGATCTCCGGGTCGTCGGCGATGTAGAGGTCGCCCGCGAGCATGCGCTCGAGGTTCGTGCGCGGGTCGTTCGCGAAGTGGTCGTCCGTCGGCATGCGTACGATCGTACGCCCTGGAGCGTACGGTCGTACACTCCGGGCGGGGCTTCCTCAGCCCCGTTCGCCCCGTTCTATGCAGAATTCGTTGCCTTCCGGGTCGGTCAGGGTGACCCAGCCCTTGCCGTCGGGGCGGGTGTGGTCGGCGACCTGGCGGGCGCCCAGGGCGATGGCCCGGGCCACTTCCTCCGCGCGGGTGCGGCCCGTCGGCCTCAGGTCGAAGTGGAGGCGGTTCTTGGCGGTCCTGCCCTCCTCCACCCGGACGAACAGCAGGCCCGGACCACCGTCCGGATCCTCGATCAGGGCCTCCGGGTCGCCGGGCTTGTCGTCGTCGGCGAGCGGGTTGCCCAGCATCGCGCTCCAGAACGTGGCGAGGTCGTAGGGGTCGCCGGTGCAGTCGAAGGTGATGTGGCGGATGGTGGGGTTCAACGGTCCTCCGGGAGGGGTGCGGTGTGGCTTCCGGCCCGCAGGATGGCGGGTGGGGAGGGGCGGTGTCGAACCGTTCGGCGGGCGGTGACGGGATCCGGACGTGAGCCGGCCCCGGACACGGGGATGCTGTTGGCGGATCCCGTCGCCGTTCGGTGATGGGAGCGTTTCTCCCGGCCCGACGCCGCTTACGCGGTGTTTCGCTGGGAGAAACGCTCCCATCCATGGTGCCGAGACGGGTGTCTGGCGGGCGTCCGGTGGATGTGGCGACGGCGTCCACGGGTCCGGGGGCGGATCGCGTCGGGCGGTATTCACATGTGTGGGGGGCGCGGCCCGGCCGTCACGCCGGGGACAGTTCCGCCCGGCCGAAGAGCAGGGCGTAGCCCGGCGGCAGTTGGGCCAGGACACGGGTGATCAGGGCGTCGCCGACCAGGGCGGGCAGGACGCTCAGGACCGAGCTGACGTCCCAGCGGGCCGTGGCCGGGGTCGCGCCCTCGATGCGGGCCGCCACCGAGTCGACGAACTCCGCGGCGGTCAGCTCGCGGGTCACCGGGATCTGGGAGGCGACCGCTCTCGCCGCCTCCTCGGGCAGGGCACGGGCCAGATCGACGCGTTCGTCGCCGACGACGTGGCCGCCGAGGGCGGAGAGGACGACACGGGTGACGCTCTCCGCCTGTGACCGTGTCGCGTACTGGCCCGACTCCCGTACGGCGTCGATCAGTCGGTGCCAGCCGTCGTTCCGGGGCGCTGCGGCCGGGGCCGGGACGCCCCCGGCCTGCTTCGCGGTCGCGGGCTTCTGCGGTGTCAGCGTGGTCATCCGGTACTTCTCTCCTTCTCCGGTTCTCCAGTGCCCCGGTATCCGGTTCTCCAATGCCCCGGTTCTTCCCGGGCATGTGCCGCCCTGAGGGCCGGATGTGCGCGGGGGCGCGTCCCGCGGACCGTCCGGGTCCGCGGGGTGCGCGGGGTGCGCGGGGTGCGCGGGGTGCGCGGGTGCGCGGGGTGCGCGGGTGCGCGGGGTGCGCGGGGTGCGCGGGCCGCGCGGGGTGCGCGGGGTGCGCGGGTGCGCGGGGTGAGCGGGGTGCGGGCCGCGCGGGGTGCGCGAGGTGCGCGGGGTGAGCGGGGTGCGCGGGCCGCGCGAGGGGGTCAGCCGCCGATCTGCTTGCGGCTGTCGCCGCCGGTGATCCGGATGCGGCGCGGCTTGGCCTGTTCGGCGACCGGGATGCGCAGGGTCAGGACGCCGGACTCGTACGAGGCGTCGATGCGTTCCGTGTCCAGGGTGTCGCCGAGGAAGAGCCGGCGGGTGAAGGTGCCGGTGGGCCGCTCGGCGACCACGGTCTCAGCGCCCTCGGGTGCCGGGGAGCGGCGCTCGGCGCGCACGTTGAGCACGTTGCGCTCGACGTCGAGGTCGATCGTCCCGGGGTCGATGCCGGGCAGGTCGAAGTGGACGATGAAGTCGTCCCCCGAACGGTAGGCGTCCATCGGCATCGCCGAGGGGCGGCCGGCGGGGGTGGCGCCGAAGACCTGCTGCGCGAGTCGGTCGAATTCGCGATAGGGGCCTCCCCGGGCTCGAGCGAAGTCGAGAGTTGGGGAAGGGTCGGTACGCATGAGCATCACGGTCATCTCCTTCCGTGGGTTCATCGGTGCGATGCCCTTACGGTCTTGCCCTTCTTATATAGCCCGGAGGAGGAAAGTTGACAAGCCGGGACTCAGGTTGTGTCACACGGTCTGCTGCGGGCCTGGGCGCGGGGCCCGCCTCCCGGAGCGCTAGCCTCGGAGTCCGGACGACCCCGGCCCGGTGGGCCGGGGGCAGTGGCAGGAGGCAGCAGGCATGACGAAGGTTCCCAGTTCCGTGGTGGCCGCGAGTGGACTCGTCGGCGGGTACGGCGTGGCCCGCTGGACCCGGAAGCGGCAGCTGGGCGGGGTCGTCCTCGCCGCCGCCGGGGCCGCCGCCGCGCAGCAGTGGCGGGAGCGGGCCGGGGGCAGGGCGGCGGGGGCGCTGTCGGTGGCGTACGTCGCCGCGTTCGCCGGGTCGCATCCGCTGGCGAAGAAGGTGGGCGCCTGGCCCGCCGTGTTCGGGGTGGCGGGGGCCGTGGCGCTCGCCTCCTGGGCGGTGGCCGACCGGCGCGGCTGATCCGCCGTCCGTCGTACGGGCCGGGGCGCCCTCGTCAGGAGCGGTGCGTCAGGACGTTCACCACTCGGCCGTTCGGGTCGCGGGTGAAGAAGCGGCGTACGCCCCATTCCTCGTCCCGCAGCTCGCGGACGATCTCCGCGCCCGATGCCCGTACCCGCTCGTACACCGCGTCGACGTCCTCCACCTCCACACTGAGGTCGGGGACCACCGGAGCCGTGCGTTCCTCGGTGAAGAAGCTGATCTGGGCGGTGGGGTTGGCGGGGGAGGCCAGGGTGGTGACCCAGCCCATGTCCATGACCTCCTCGAAGCCGAGGAGGCCGTAGAAGGTCCGGCTGGTGTCCATCGCCTCCTCGGAGGCGACCTGGATGTCGGGCATGATCCGGCGGATGGTCATCGGACTGTGGCTCCTGTCGGTCGGGCGGGTTCGCGCGTCCTGTGACGTCCGACTCTGCTACGCCGTCGCCGGTTCCGAGCCGCCCGCGTCCGGGTCCGAGGAGGTTTCCGTCTTCGCCCCCGCCTTGGACGCCGCCGCCGTGAGCGGCCTGGCGATGTCCTCCAGGGAGCGGCGTTCCGCGTTCACCGCGAGGAACGCGGCGACCAGGCCCGCCGCGCACATCAGGCCCGCGCCGATCTGGAAGGCGAGGACCGTGTCGCCGACCACGCCCGTCTCCGTGAGCTTCGCGAACAGCAGGGGGCCGCTGATGCCGCCCGCGGCGGTGCCGATGGCGTAGAAGAAGGCGATGGACATCGCGCGGGTCTCCATGGGGAAGACCTCGGAGACCGTCAGGTAGGCGCTGGACGCGCCGGCCGAGGCGAAGAACAGGACGGCGCACCAGCAGGCGGTGAGGGTCGCCGCGCCGAGCGAACCCCGGTCGAAGAGCCAGGCCGTACCGAACAGCAGGATGCCCGAGAGCAGATACGTGCCGGAGATCATCACCCGGCGGCCGACCGTGTCGAAGAGCTTGCCGAGCAGCAGCGGGCCCAGGAAGTTGCCGGCCGCGATGACGGCGAAGTAGTAGCCGGTGTTGCCGGACGGGACGTCGAAGAACGTGGTCAGGATCGCGCCGAAGCCGAAGGTGATGGCGTTGTAGAGGAACGCCTGGCCGATGAAGAGGGAGAAGCCGAGGACCGAGCGCCTGCGGTACTTGGCGAAGACGGTGCGGGCGATCTCGGTGAACGTGACGTTCTCGCGCTGGTGGATGGTCAGTTCGCCCTCGGCGCGGGGCAGCGGCTCGTTCCGCTCGGCCTCGACCCGTTGTTCGATGTCGCCGACGATGCGTTCCGCCTCCTCGTCACGGCCGTGGATCAGCAGCCAGCGGGGGCTCTCGGGGACGTGACGGCGTACGAGGAGGATGACCAGGGCGAGTACGGCGCCGAGGGCGAAGGTCAGGCGCCAGCCGACGTTCGCCGGGAAGATGTCGGTGTTCAGGGCCAGGATCGACAGCAGGGAGCCGCCTACCGCGCCCAGCCAGAAGCTGCCGTTGATCATCAGGTCGACGCGGCCCCGGTAGCGCGCCGGGATCAGCTCGTCGACCGCGGAGTTGATGGCCGCGTACTCGCCGCCGATGCCGAAGCCGGTGAGGAAGCGGAAGAGGAAGAACCACCAGGTGTCGAAGGCGATCGCGGTGAGGGCGGTGGCGCCGAGGTAGACCGCGAGGGTGACCATGAAGAGTCTCTTGCGGCCCCAGACGTCGGTCAGGCGGCCCCAGAACAGGGCGCCCGCGCAGGCGCCGGCGACGTAGAGGGCGGCGGCGATGCCGGTGACCTCGCCGGAGGTGATGGGCAGTCCGCTGCCCGGTTCGGACAGGCGGCTCGCGATGTTGCCGACGACCGTGACCTCCAGGCCGTCGAGGATCCACACGGTGCCGAGACCTATGACGATGGTCCAGTGCCAGCGGGACCACGGCAGGCGGTCCAGGCGGGCGGGGATGCGGGTGGTGATCGTGCGTTGTCCGGTCCCGGACTGGGTGGTGGTCATGGGCTCCCTCCCTGGCGAAGCGAACCTCCGTATGCCCCCCGGCGGGGATTTTCACGCCCCGCCCGCCTTTTGCGCCGGGGCGTGCGGCGTGGTCCGCGGGGCTTGCGGCGCGCCGTGTCCCTGCGGGTGCGTCGTGGCTGGTCGCGCAGTTCCCCGCGCCCCTCAGGGGGCGGCCCTGCCGTGGGTCCCCCCGGGTCCCTCGTGTTCTCGGCCGACGATGACCGCGACTCCCCCAGGGGCGCGGGGAACTGCGCGAACAACCACGACAGACCCGCAGGAACCCACGGCGGGCCGCCCCCTAGGGGCGCGGGGCTGTATCGACGTGCGGCTCCGCCGCGCGGGCGCGAACAACCACGACGCACCCGCGGCAGCTCTCGGCAGACCGCCGCCCCCGAGGGGCGCGGGGAACTGCGTGGACAACCGGGACGCGCTACGCGCCCAGGGCCCGTGACACCGTGTAGATCAGCAGACCGGCGAGCGAGCCGACCACCGTGCCGTTGATGCGGATGAACTGGAGGTCGCGGCCGATGTTGGCCTCGATCTTCTTCGTCGTGTGCTCCGCGTCCCAGCCCGCCACCGTGTCCGTGATCAGGGAGGTGATCTCCTTGCGGTAGGTGGTGACCACGTACACCGCCGCGCTCTCCAGCCAGCCGTCGACCTTGCCCTGCACCTTGGGGTCGAGCGACATGCGGGCGCCCAGCGAGAGCAGCGAGGCGCGCACGCGCAGGCGCAGTTCGCTGCGCTCGTCCTCCGCCGCCGAGACGATCATGGATCGTACGGCCGTCCACGCGGAGGCGATCAGGTCCTGCACCTCGCCCCGCCCGAGGATGTCCCTCTTGAGGCGTTCGACGCGGGCGCGGGTGTCGGTGTCGGACTGGAGGTCGGAGGCGAAGTCGGTGAGGAAGCGGTCCAGGGCGCCGCGCGCGGGGTGGGACGGCATGTCGCGCATCTCGGTGATGAAGCGCAGCAGCTCCTTGTAGACGCGCTCGCCGACCTTGCGGTCGACGAATCTGGGGGTCCAGCCGGGCGCACCGCCGTGGACGGCGTCCATCACGGTGTCGCTGTGCAGCACCAGCCAGTCGTGCGCGCGGGTGACGATGACGTCCACGGCCCGTTCGTGGCCGCCGTCGGCGACGATCCGCTCCAGCATCTTGCCCATGCCGGGCGCGATCTCCTGGGCGTCCGCGCGGCGGGTGATGGCCTCGCCGACCACCGCCTGGACGTCGGAGTCGCGCAGCACGGTCAGCGCGCCGCGCAGGGCGGCCGAGAGCTCGGCGGTGACCCGGTCGGCGTGCTCCGGGACGGAGAGCCAGGCGCCGAGCCGGCTGCCGATCCCGACGGCGCGCAGCCGCTGCCGTACGACGTCCTCGGAGAGGAAGTTCTCGCCGACGAACTCGCCGAGGGAGACGCCGAGCTGGTCCTTCTTGGTGGGGATGATCGCGGTGTGCGGGATGCGTAGGCCGAGGGGGTGACGGAAGAGGGCGGTGACGGCGAACCAGTCGGCGAGCGCGCCGACCATGCCGGCCTCGGCCGCGGCGGCGACATAGCCCGCCCAGGGGCCGGCTCCCTGGTGGGAGGCCCATTTGGCGAGGACGTAGACGACGGCGACGAACAGCAGCAGTCCGGTGGCGGTGAGCTTCATACGGCGCACTCCGCGCCGCTTCTCCTCGTCCGCGGGGCTGAACGTGTTCATCGCGCGGTTGGTGAAGGCTCCGGTGCGGGCATGCTGACCCTCGGCGTTCCGGCCGGCACCTTCCGCCGCTCTCGCCTTCTCTGTCGTTTCAGTCCGTTCCATCCGCTCCACCCGTTCGGTGATCCCTCACACATTGTCCCTTCCTGACCGACTCCTGGAACGCGACAGGAGTTCCCGGCGTCTGTCCGGAGGGGGTTCGTCCAGGGGGATCACCCAGGGGTTCCGCAGCGGTCCCTCGCGTCAGCCTTCCCAACCTGTGGATCATCATGGGTTCATCAGATCGGAGCCTCTCGCTCCCGTCTTCCGAGGAGAACAGAAGAGCATGACCCGGGGTCGTGACGGGGGCTCGCAGGCGCCTCCCGCCAAGCAGCGTGCCCTGCTCGCCGCGGTCGTCGCCGCGATTCTGGCGGTCTCCGCCGCCATCTACGCCGGTGCCGGCGTCGGAGTCGGCGACGGTGCGCGGGAGCCCGGCGGCCTCGCCGGCGGTCGTGACGCCCGGAACAACCCGGCCGCGCCCGCCTCCACCGGCACCTGGGTCGGCTCCTGGGCCACCTCCCCGGCCGGGGGCGAGCCCGGCACCGAGATGACGGGGCTCGCGGGCCGCTCGGTGCGCAACGTCGTCCACACCAGCGCCGGCGGTACGAGCGCCCGCGTCACGCTGTCCAACCTGTACGGCCAGTCGCCGCTGACCGTCACGCACGCCTCGATCGCGGTGTCCGCGGGTACGGGCACGGCGGCGGCGCTCGCGGGGACCGTGCGGCCGCTGGCCTTCGCCGGGAGTCCGGCGGTCGTCATCCCGGCGGGCGGGGAGGTGGTGAGTGACGTCGTGCGCATCGCCGTCCCGCACGACGGGGACGTCCTGATCACGACGTACTCCCCCACCGCGTCCGGGCCGGTCACCTACCACCCGCACGCGCGCCAGATCTCGTACGTCGCCGACGGCGAGCACACCCGGGACGCGACCGGGGCCGCGTACACCGGGCAGAGCACGTTCTGGCGGTACGTGACCGCGCTGGACGTGCTGAGCAACGAGGCGGAGGGGACGGTCGTCGTCCTCGGCGACTCGCTGACGGACGGGGTCACCTCGACGGTCGGCGCGAACAACCGGTGGCCGGACGTGCTGTCCGACCGGCTGCGGTCGGCTGTCGCCGACGGGCGGGACCTGCCGCGGTACAGCGTCGTCAACGAGGGGATCAGCGGGAATCAGGTGCTCGCCGACGGGCTGGGGCGGCCGGCCTCGAATCCCAGTGGGCTGAACCGGTTCGAGCGGGATGTGCTGGGGCGGACGAACGTCGAGGTCGTCGTCGTCGTGCTCGGGATCAATGACATTCTGCGTCATCCGGGGGTGGCTGATCCGGATGTGATCGTGGCGGGGCTGGAGGAGCTGGTATCGCGGGGGCATGCGCGGGGGGTGAAGGTCGTGGGGGCGACGCTCATGCCGTTTCGGGGGCACCGGGGGTACACGGATGCTCGGGAGGTCGTGCGGCAGCGGATCAATGCGGAGATTCGTGCCGGGCGGGTGTTCGATGCGGTGGCCGACTTCGACGAGGGGTTGCTCGATCCGTACGACCCGCGGCGGTTCCGGTCGGAGTACGACTCCGGGGATCATCTTCATCCGAGTGACAAGGGGTATGCCCGGATGGCGGAGGTCTTCGATCTCGATGACCTGAAGGGTGGGGCTCCGGCGCGGTTGTAGGGGGGTCGGGGGTGGTCTTCCGCCCCCGCCGCCCCTTCCCGTCCCGAACCCGGGACTCCGCCCCGGACCCCGCTCCTCAAACGCCGGAGGGGCTGAGTCTCAGCCGAGGAGCGGGGGCAGCGCCCCCGGGATGGGACGGGTGAGGGCGGCGGGCGGACGGAGACCGCCCCGGACGGGCTGAGTCAGTGGTCGTCTCGTCCGCGTGGCTCGTGTCGCTCCTGGCGGGTCCGGGGGTGCGGGTTCAGGTGGTCCTGGAGGGAGGTCTCCAGTTCTCGGCGGCGTTCCTCTTTGCGTTCCAGTTTCTCCCTGCGGCGTTCCTCGCGCAGGCGCTGCTTCTCCGCGCGGGGGAGTTTGCGGTCGACGCCCACGCCGCCCCAGAAGGCGAAGCCCGTGACGATCACGCGCGGGGCGCCCGGCTCACCCGGTACGCCCTCCTCGCGGTGGTCGAAGCCGCCCATGACGCCGATGCCGCGCACGACGACCTCGACGCCGGGCGGGACGACGACCTCCACCCCGCCCATGATCGCGACCGCGTTGATGACGATCTCGCGGTCCGCGAAGTACGCCTCCCGCAGATCGATCTCCCCGCCGCCCCAGAAGGCGAAGCAGTTGAAGCGGCGCGGCGCCGTCCACCTGCCCTTGCGCTGGAAGCCCGACATCACGGCCACCGCCCACGACGACGTGCCCGCGTCGTCGCCGCCGACGATCCTGTCTCCCCAAGCGCCGTCCCGCTCCGGCTGCTTCGTGAGGGACACAGCCGGTGCGGACGCCCCCTGGTCCGGCAGGTCGCGGGTGATCGGCGTCAGGTCCCCGTACGTGCGCGCCCTGTACGTCGCGTCCAGCCGCTCCTCGAACTCCTCCATGTCGAGGCGGCCCTCCGCGAGGGCGTCCCGCAGGATCTCGGCGACCCGTTCACGGTCGGCGTCGGAGGCGCGGAGGTCCGGGGCGGCTGCGTCGTCGGTCATACCAGCAGCCTACGAGTTGTCTCCGTCACACGGCTACGAGAGGGCCCGTCCGGCTCGCTCCTGCGGGGGTTTGGGGGTGTCCCCCAACGAACGCAGCATTCTCGCGATCACCGCCTCGATGTCCGGCTCCCGCACCGACAGGTCCACCAGCGGGTACCGTGCCGCGATCCGCGCCACCAGTTCGGCCGCCGACGCCGACGCCGGGAACGCCAGCCACTGCCGGGGCCCCTCCACCCGCACCACCCGCGCGGGCGGCGGCGCCTCGATCGGCGGGAGTTCCCGCTCCAGGTCCACCACCAGCGTCCGCTCGCTCTCCCCCGCCTCGTGCAGCCCGGCGAGCGGACCGTCGTACACCAGCCGGCCGTGGTCGATGACCATCACCCGTGAGCACAACTGCTCGATGTCCTGGAGGTCGTGGGTGGTCAGCAGCACCGTCGTGGCCCGCTCGGCGTTCAACTGCCGCAGGAAGTCCCGCACCCTGGTCTTGGAGACGACGTCCAGGCCGATCGTCGGCTCGTCGAGGTAGAGCACCTCCGGGTCGTGCAGCAGCGCCGCCGCGATGTCCCCGCGCATCCGCTGGCCGAGCGAGAGCTGACGCACCGGCACACCCAGCAGCTCCCCCAGATCGAGAAGTTCGGTCAACCGGTCGAGGTTCTCCCGGTACCGGGCGTCCGGGATGCGGTACATGCGGTGCATCAGCTTGTACGAGTCGATCAGCGGAAGGTCCCACCACAGCGTCGTACGCTGCCCGAACACCACCCCGATGCGGTGCGCCAGCCGGGTCCGCTCGCGGGACGGGTCGACCCCGGCGACCCGCAGCCGGCCGCCGCTCGGCGTGAGGATCCCCGTCAGCATCTTGATCGTCGTCGACTTCCCGGCACCGTTCGGGCCGATGTAGCCGACCATCTCGCCCCGCGCCACCGTGAACGAGATCGAGTCGACCGCCCGCACCCGGTGCCGCTCCCGCTTCAGGAAACCGGTCTTCCGGCGGACGTCGAAGACCTTCTCCACGCCGTCGAGTTCGATGAAAGCGTCATCCACCGTCCGTCAACTCCCCGTACTCCGGTACGACCTGAGACCCGTCCGCCACGCCAGACCCGCCAGCGCACAGCAGCCCACCGCCACCAACGGCGACGCGAAGGCCGCCCAACCCGGCAGACCGATCGGATACGGACGGTCCAACACATAGGCGGCCGGAACCCAGTTGACGAAGGCGAGCGGCAGCATGAACGTCACCCCGCGCACCAGATCCTTCCCGAACACGCTCGGCGGATACTGCAGCAGCGTGTTCCCGCCGTACGTGAACGCGTTCTGCACCTCCGCCGCGTCCTGCGCGAAGATCTGGAACGCCGCGCCCGCCACGAACACCGCCGAGAAGATCGCCGCGCCGCTGACCACCATCACCGGCACCAGCAGCACCTTCACCGCACTCCAGTCGACGTCGACCGCGACCAGCGCCCAGCCCAGCACCACCACGCCCTGCGTGATCCGGCCCAGCCGGCGCACCGCGAAACGGTCCGCGCCGACCTGCGCCAGCACCGGCACCGGACGCACCAGCAGGACGTCGAACGAACCGTCCCGCATCCGCCCGCCCAGCACGTCCATCGAACCGAGCACCAGGTCGGCGATCCCGAACGCCGTCGCCGACAGCCCGTACAGCAGGGCGATCTCCGGCAGCGACCAGCCGCCCAACGAGTCGACCTGCGAGAACATCAGCAGGATCCCCACGAAGTCCAGCCCGGTCACCAGCAGGTTCCCGAACACCGTGAAGACGAAGGACGTACGGTAGGTCATCCCGGACCGCACCCACATCCCGGCGATCAGCCCGTAGGCCCGCACCCCCTCCACGAGCACACCCCGCTCACCCACCCTGCACCACCACCCGCCGCGTCGCCGTCGACTGCAGCAGCCGCCCCGCCGCCAGCAGCGCCACCGCCCACGCCGCCTGGAACGCGAACGCCCCCAGCGGATCCGCCTCCCCCATCAGCACATCCGCCGGAACCTGCAACTGCGCCGCCCACGGCAACACCCGCACGACATCACCCAGCCCGCCCGGGAAGGCGTTCAACGGCAGCACCATGCCCGAGAAGAACACCCCCGTGATCATCAGCACCTGGCCGACCCCCCTGCCGTCCATCAGCCAGAACACGCTCAACGCCGCCAGATAGCGGATCGCGAAACTCACCACCGCCGCCAGCAGCAGCGTCACCGCGAACGCCAGCCACGGCGCGACCTCCGTGGGCAGCGCCATCGTGAAGAACAGCGAACCGAACGCGAACGGCACCACCCCCCGCCCCAGCATCTGGAACGCCGCCCGGCCCACGTCACCCGCCAGCCACCACAACTGCAGATCCACCGGCCGGTACAGATCCACGGCGATCTCACCCGTACGGATGCGCTCCATCAGATCCTTCTCGGCGCCCCCGCCCTGGATCGCCAGCGTCGCGTACAGACACTGCCCCAGCCACACGTACGTGACCGCCTGCGCCTGGTCGTACCCGCCGAGCCCCGGCCGCTCGTCCCACAGCGCCAGATACGTGTACACGAGGATCAGCCCGAACACCGTGTTCGTGAACACCCCGGCAGCGGTCGCCAGCCGGTACGACGCGTACCGCCGGAAACCCCCCGCCGCGACGGCCAGATACAACCGCGCCGAGCCCACGCCCCGCCCTCCTCCCGCCTCCGGCACCGAAGCGCAGGAGCCTAGTGCGCCCGCCACATCCCCTGCCACGCATTTTCGTTGGGGCCATGTGTGTGACAAGCCGTGTACGCGCGCCACGCGCGGCGTCGGCGGGGACGCGCCACCGGATGGGACAGTCTTCAATAAGAGGCACACACCACGGCGTAGTGGAACAAGCCAGGCGAAACAGGAGTCCGTGCACGACATGAGCGACGAGCCGCAGCCGCAGCCGCCCGGGAAGCAGCCCGGAAAGGGCTGGGCACCGAGAAACCCCCAGGCGACCGCCGCCACGAAGAGGCCCGAACGCACCGGATGGCGCCGGCTGCTCCCCACCTGGCGCATGCTCCTCGGCGGCTTCCTCATCGCCGCCGCGGTCGTCATCGGCGGCTTCTTCCTCGGCTACCACCTCGTACAGATCCCCGCCGCCAACGCCCTCGCCACCCAGCAGGCCAACCTCTACCTCTACGCCGACGGCTCCGTCATCGCCCGCGACGGCGACGTCAACCGGGAGAACGTCACCCTCTCCCAGATCTCCGAGGACGCCCGGCACGCCGTCCTCGCCGCCGAGGACCGCGACTTCTACACCGAGTCCGCCATCGACCCCCAGGCCATGGTCCGCGCCGCCTGGAACACCGCCACCGGCAAGGGCAGACAGTCCGGCTCCACCATCACCCAGCAGTACGTGAAGAACTACTACCTCCGCCAGGAACAGACCGTCACCCGCAAGGTGAAGGAGTTCTTCATCGCCATCAAACTCGACCGCGAACAGACCAAGGACCAGATCCTCGAGGGCTACCTCAACACCAGCTTCTTCGGCCGCGGCGCCTACGGCATCCAGTCCGCCGCCCACGCCTACTACGGCATCGACGCCTCCGAACTCGACGCCGGCCGCGCCGCCTACCTCGCCGCCCTCGTCAACGCCCCCAGCCAGTACGACGTCATCACCCACCCCGAGAACCGCGACACCGTCGAGGACCGCTGGAACTACGTCCTCGACGGCATGGTCGACGAAGGCTGGCTCAGCGCCTCCGAACGCGCCGGCCTGACCTTCCCCACGCCCCAGCGGACCACCGTCTCCACCAGCCTGTCCGGGCAGCGCGGCTACATCGTGAACATCGTCAAGAACCAGCTCGTCCAGAACGACGTCGTCGACGAGGACGCCCTCGACGCCGGCGGCTACCGCATCACCACCACCCTGCACAAGGACAAGCAGGACGCCTTCGTCGACGCCGTCAACGACAAACTCATGGACCGGCTCGACCAGGAGAACCGCGAGGTCGACACCTACGTCCGCGCCGGCGGCGCCTCCATCGACGTGAAGACCGGCAAGGTCGTCGCCATGTACAACGGCATCGACTACGTCAAGCAGTACACCCCCAACGCCACCCGCCGGGACTTCCAGGTCGGCTCCAGCTTCAAACCGTTCGTGTTCACCGCCGCCGTCGAGAACGGCTCCCGCACCCACGACGGCCGCCCCATCACCCCCAACACCGTCTACGACGGCACCAGCGAACGCCCCGTCCAGGGCTGGCCCGGCGACCGCTACGCCCCCGAGAACGAGGACCACCACGACTACGGCGACATCACCGTCCGCGAGGCCACCGACAAGTCCGTCAACGCCGTCTACGCGCAGATGGCCGTCGACGTCGGCCCCGACAAGGTCCGGCAGACCGCCATCGACCTCGGCCTGTCCGAGAACACCCCCAGCCTCTCCGACGCCGGACCCTCCATCGCCCTCGGCGTCGCCACCGCCAGCGTCCTCGACATGGCCGAGGCGTACGCCACCCTCGCCAACCACGGCAAACACGGCGACTACACGATGATCGAGAAGGTCACCCAGAACGGGCGGGACATCGACCTGCCCGACCGCCGCACCCGCCAGGCCGTCAGCCGCCAGGCCGCCGACACCACCACCTCCGTCCTGCGCGGCGTCGTCGAGAGCGGCACCGCCACCGCCGCCCAGACCGCGGGCCGCCCCGCCGCCGGCAAGACCGGCACCGCCGAGGAGGACACCGCCGCCTGGTTCGCCGGCTACACCCCCGACCTCGCCACCGTCGTCGCCGTCATGGGCCAGGACCCCGTCACCGCCGGCCACGAACCCCTCTACGGCGCCATGGGCCTGCCCCGCGTCAACGGCGGCGGCGCTCCCGCCGAGATCTGGGGCCAGTACACCCGCGAAGCCCTCAAGGACGTCCCCGTCACGGCCTTCAACCTCCGTCTCCAGCCCGGCGCCTGGAAGACCCAGCCGCCCCCCGGCGACTCCAGCACCGGACCGTCGTCCTCCGGGGACCCGAGCGACGGCGGCAGCAGCGACGGCGGCGGCGGCGAGGCACCGGCCGAGGAGTCCACCGACCAGGACGAGGAGGAACAGCCCCGGGGACAGACCGACGGCGGCACCACCGGCGGCGGGACGGAAGACGGCAGCGGAGCCACCACGGGCGGCACCGGCGAAGACGACGGCGACGGCGACGGCGACGGCGACGGCGACGCCAACGGGGACGACAGCCCCGTCCCGGACGGCCTCACCGGCGCACTCACCCAGAACGGCCGCTGGGACTAGAGGACCCGCAACCCCGATCGCCTAAAACGACATCACGAATTCAAGCCCACCACGCCGGAACCACCCTTCAAGCTCACCTGACGAATGGGGGGAAACCGATGAAGTCCCGGCGCACTCGTGCCGCTGCCGGTCTCGCGCTCGGTACCGCTCTCGTGTCCATACCGCCGACCGCGGGCACCGCCTCCGCCGCCACCATTCGTCCCGGCCTCCGGCCCCACGGCGAGATCCGGCACACCCCGCCCGCCACTCAGTGCCCGGACGTCGCCTTCAGCCCCACCACGGCCACCAGCAACAAACAGATGAAGAAGATCCGCGCCGCCGTCACCGGCTCACCCAGCACCAGCATGCCCAGCACCGCCGCCCCGGCCGCACCGATCCCCACCCAAACCCCGTACGCCGTACCGATCGGCAGCGTACGAGCGGCGTACGACAGCAACAGCATGCTCGTCACGATCCCGGCGCCGGTCAGCACACTGGGCACGAGCCGGGTGAAACCGTCGGTGTACTTCATCCCCACCGACCAGCCGACCTCCAGCAGACCGGCGACGACAAGCAGAACCCAGGCCATGACAGGCACCTCCGGGACACGAACGGAAACGGGGGTGCGTCGTCTTTGCCTTCACCCCGGTACGGCGCGTCTCGTCGGGGCCCTCTCAGGTCCCCCCACCCTAGCCCGAAAACGGAAAAAGAGCTGGTGACAACGGTCACCAGCCCCTTCCCACCACCGAACTACAGGTACAGACCGGTCGAATCCTCGGAACCCTCGAAACGGTCCGCGGCCACGGCGTGCAGATCACGCTCCCGCATCAGCACGTACGCCGTCCCCCGCACCTCGACCTCCGCCCGGTCCTCCGGGTCGTACAGCACCCGGTCACCCGGCTCCACGGTCCGGACGTTCTGCCCCACCGCGACCACCTCGGCCCAGGCCAGCCGACGACCCACGGCCGCCGTCGCGGGAATCAGGATGCCACCCCCGGAACGCCGCTCGCCCTCACTCGTGTCCTGCCGCACGAGCACGCGATCGTGCAACATCCGGATGGGCAGCTTGTCGTCCTGGGAACCGTGCTCGTGTCTCTTGGCGCTCACGTCCTGAAACCTACCTGCATCCGCCCCGAACGCACGCGCTCGGGGTCACCGCCCGCGCCGACGGGACCCGAAGGCCAGCAGCCCCACGACCCCCACCACCAGCACCGCCACCGGAACGACCCGCTCCAGCCGGGGCGAACCCTCCTCGTCCACGAACTGCGCCCTGACGTCACTCACCACGCCGTTGACCCGGACGTACGCCCGCCCCAGCGTGTGATCGACGTTCGAGACGACCCGGGCCCTGGCATCCCCCACGATCGTCTTCGGATGCACCCGCACACCGATCTCGTCCAGGGTCTCGGCCAGCACCGCGCGGCGGCGCCTGATGTCCGCCTCGATCTGCGCCGGGGTTCTGGTGTCCGCCGTGTCCGCCACCGTGCCGCCTCCGAAATCCACTGATACCCGTGTACCTGTGCCGGACAGTCTGTCAGTTCCACGCCGCCGCGCACTGTCAGGACCCCCGGTTACCCTCGATCCCGGCACCCGATCCATCCAGCGCCGTACGTACGAGGAGACCAGACCGATGAGCGAACGCCTCCAGCCCGGGGACGAGGCCCCCGCCTTCACCCTGCCCGACGCCGACGGCAACGAGGTGTCCCTGGCCGACCACAAGGGCCGCAAGGTCATCGTCTACTTCTACCCCGCGGCCCTCACCCCCGGCTGCACCAAGCAGGCCTGCGACTTCACCGACAACCTGGAGCTGCTGGCCGGCGCCGGCTACGACGTCATCGGCATCAGCCCCGACAAGCCGGAGAAGCTCGCCAAGTTCCGCGAGGCGGAGTCGCTGAAGGTCACCCTCCTCGCCGACCCGGAGAAGCAGGTCCTCGACGCCTACGCCGCCTTCGGCGAGAAGAAGAACTACGGCAGGACCTACATGGGCGTCATCCGCTCCACGATCGTCGTCGACGAGGAGGGCAAGGTCGAACACGCCCTCTACAACGTCCGCGCGACGGGCCACGTGGCCAAGATCATCAAGGACCTGGGCATCTGACTCCACCCCACCCGCGGAACGGCCCGTACCGGAACCCCGGTACGGGCCGTTCCGCTTTTCGTGCGTGACTGTCCGATATCCGGTTCGTTACTCCGTACGAGGCTGCGAACGGGTGGCCGGGAGACGGAGGGGTTCCATGGGGGCCAGTGCATACAGCAGGGAGCGGCTGGAAGAGGCGGCTCGGGGGGCGCGGACGCTGACGGAGGCGTTGGTGCGGTTGGGGGTGGATCCGAGGAGTTCGACGCGGGCGTACATCCGGGAGCGGATGAAGCGCCTCGGAGTGGACACGTCCCACTTCGAGCAGGAGGGAGTCAAGTGGACCAGAGACATCCTCCAGGCCGCGGTCTCGGTGTCCACAAACATGTGTGAGGTACTGCGCCACCTCGGTCTTGATGTCGTCGGCGGCCACCACACCCACATCAGCCGCCGCATCAAGGCCTACGGGATCGACACATCCCACTTCAGGGGGTCTTCCAGTCGCGCCCGGAAGGCGAAGAGCATCCTCATTGAGCAACCACCCGCCCGAGCCAGGCGCATCGATGGAAGCCGCCTGAAGCGGGCAATGATCGGGGAAGGTACGGAAAACCGTTGCGTCTTGTGCGGCATCGAAGCCGTGTGGCTGGGAGAGCCCCTACCGCTCGAGGTCGACCACATCGACGGCAACTGGCGGAACAATCGGCTCGAGAACCTGCGACTGCTGTGCCCCAACTGTCACTCAACGACCGATAGCTATCGAGGCCGTGGTGCACGGCTTACCCAACGGGGTACCGAATGACCGCGCTCTCCCGGTACTCCCGCAGACCTTGCCCCACTATGGATGAGCTGCGGACGGCGGTAGCGCAGTCGGTCTCCCTCGCAGACGTACTGCGTTGCCTGAACCGACCGGTCAACGGATCGCAGCAGGCTCAACTGCGCCGTTGGGTCACCGAGGCCGGCCTGTCCACATCGCACTTTCTGGGCCAGGGGCATCAGCGGGGCAAGCGCAGCGCCAATTCCAAGCGTCCTGAAGAGGTTCTGGTCCTGCACAACAGAACTCGCCGGACAACGACGAAGCTCCTACGCCACGCCCTCTTCGAAATCGGTGTTCCCGAACAGTGCGCCCGCTGCGGCATCGGACCCAAGTGGCATGGCCGGCCGATGACACTGGAGGTCGATCACATCAGCGGAGACTGGCGGGACGACCGGCAGGAGAACCTGCGATTGCTGTGTCCGAACTGCCACGCCATTACCAGCACCTGGTGCAGGGGCGGGAACCGGCTTAGACGATCGGCTCAGCACGGGTAGCATGTCCTGGCACGCGGCCGTTGCTGAATGGTATAAGCAGAGGTTTTAGGTGCCTCGGGGCATTTGCCCATGTGGGTTCGACTCCCATCGGCCGCACACACAGAGGGGTCGTCATATGGACGACCCCTCTCCCGTACTCAGCCCAACAGTTCCCGCACCACCGGCACCAGTGCCCGGAACGCCTTGCCCCTGTGGCTGATCGCGTTCTTCTCGGCCGCCGTCAGTTCCGCGCACGTGCGTGTCTCGCCCTCCGGCTGGAGGATCGGGTCGTAGCCGAAGCCGCCCGTACCGGCCGGGGTGTGGCGGAGGGTGCCCGTCAGGTGGCCCTCGACCACTCGCTCCGTGCCGTCGGGGAGCGCCAGGGCCGCCGCGCAGGCGAAGTGGGCGCCCCGGTGTTCGTCCACGATGTCGGACAGCTGGGCGAGGAGCAGGTCCAGGTTGGCCTTGTCGTCGCCGTGGGTGCCGGACCAGCGGGCGGAGAAGATGCCGGGGGCTCCGCCCAGGACGTCCACGCAGAGGCCGGAGTCGTCGGCCACTGCGGGGAGGCCGGTCGCCCGGGCCAGGGCGTGGGCCTTGAGCAGGGCGTTCTCGGCGAAGGTGACGCCGGTTTCCTTGACGTCGGGGATGTCGGGGTAGGCGTCGGCGCCGACGAGGTCGTGGGGCAGGCCCTCGTCGGCGAGGATCGCGCGCAGTTCGGTGATCTTTCCGGCGTTGCGGGTGGCGAGGATCAGGCGGGTCATGGGCCCAGTATCCCCGGGCCCGTGCACGGGTCCTTACGGCGTGCAGACCTTGGTGAGTTCGCCGGCCGCGTCGGTGACCGGGCTGATGTCGGGGGTTTCGTCGCCGTTCTGGATGGAGGTGCGGACGTTGTCCACGGCCTTCTCGAGGTCGTCGACGGCCTTGCCGACGTCGGCGTTGTCGGTCTTGTCGCCGATTTCGCCGAGGTTCTTGTCTATGGACTCGAGGGATTCCTCGAGCTGGGTGACGTCGTTGCCGGCGTTCTCGACGGCCTGTTGCATGTCGGTGACGCTGTCGGCGATGGCGTCGGCGGTCTGGACGCAGTCCAGTGCCTTGTCGACGGCGTCGCAGCCGGTGGTGAGTCCGGCGGTCAGCGCGACGGCCGCCAGGGTGGCGGCGACGGCTGCGGTGCGGCGTCGGCGGCTCGCGGCCATGGAACGGTTCCTCCCCTTGTCGGGCCGTCTGGCGGCCCTGGTCGTTGGCCGGGCGCCCGGGGTCGATCCGTGCGCCCGTACTCCTTCAGACGCGGCGGCGGCCGGCGCGGTTGCCCGCGTCGGCCGGCTGCCTTGGTGTTTCTTTTACCTTTCGAGGACGGTGTCGAGTGCGGCGCGCTGGGCGGCGGCGAGTTCGGTGCAGCCGGTGACGGCGAGGTCGAGGAGGGCGTTGAGTTCGTCGCGGGCGAAGGGTTCGGCCTCGGCGGTGCCCTGGACCTCGACGAAGCGGCCGTCGCCGGTGCAGACGACGTTCATGTCGGTGTCGGCCTTGACGTCTTCCTCGTAGCGGAGGTCCAGCAGTGGCACGCCGCCGACGATGCCCACCGAGACCGCGCTGACGGTTCCGGTGAGGGGCTTGCGGCCGGCCTTGACGAGTTTCCTGCCCTGGGCCCAGGCGACGGCGTCGGCGAGGGCGACGTAGGAGCCGGTGATGGCGGCGGTGCGGGTGCCGCCGTCGGCCTGGAGGACGTCGCAGTCGAGGACGATGGTGTTCTCGCCGAGGGCCTTGTAGTCGATGACGGCGCGCAGGGAGCGGCCGATGAGGCGGCTGATCTCGTGGGTGCGGCCGCCGATGCGGCCGCGGACGGATTCGCGGTCGCCGCGGGTGTTGGTGGCGCGGGGCAGCATCGCGTATTCGGCGGTGACCCAGCCCTCGCCGCTGCCCTTGCGCCAGCGGGGGACGCCTTCGGTGACGGAGGCGGTGCAGAGGACCTTGGTGTCGCCGAAGGAGACGAGGACGGAGCCTTCGGCGTGCTTGCTCCAGCCGCGTTCGATGGTGACCGGGCGGAGTTGTTCGGGGGTGCGGCCGTCGATTCGAGACATGGCGTTGAGCCTAGCGTCAGCGGTGTGTGCTCAAGCGCCGCACGGGGAAGGGGCCCCTCCCTCGGTGGGGTGGGGCCCCTGGGTGAAGCGTGGGCTTCACATCATGTCTTCGATCTCCGCCGCGATGGGGTCGGCGTCGGTGCCGATGACGACCTGGATGGCGCTGCCCATCTTGACGACGCCGTGGGCGCCGGCGGCCTTGAGGGCGGTTTCGTCGACCTTGGCGGGGTCCACGACTTCGGTACGGAGGCGGGTGATGCAGCCTTCGACCTCTTCGATGTTGTCGATGCCGCCGAGCCCGGCAACGATCTTCTCAGCCTTGGTGGCCATGTTCGTTCTCCCTGATCCGAACCGCTTTGTCGCAGTAACCCACAGTTGGCCCATCTTTGCGAGCGGTTCTGTCGTGGGTGCCGGACGATGGCGTCACGACGGCGGAACCGTCCCTCGGACTGGTCTACACCACCGGGTGGACTGCCGCCAAACCCGTCGTCACCGCTTTCGTCGAGGGGGACCGGATGAGTGCCGGGAGTGCCGCCGGGGCCGGGGGCGCGGTCTCTCCCGCGCGGGAGCGCTGGAACCGTTTGTTCCAGGGTCTGCAGAAGATGGGGCGGAGTCTGCAGTTGCCGATCGCGGTGCTGCCGGCGGCGGGCATCCTGAACCGGCTGGGGCAGCCGGACGTGTTCGGGGACGAGGGTCTGGGCTGGACGGACGTCTCCAGGGTGATGGTGGGCGCGGGGGGTGCGCTGCTGGACGGTTCGCTGGGGTTGCCGCTGCTGTTCTGTGTGGGTGTGGCCATCGGGATGGCGAAGAAGGCGGACGGGTCGACGGCGCTGGCGGCGGTGGTGGGGTTCCTCGTCTACTTCAACGTGCTGCGGCAGTTCCCGGAGGACTGTCCGGAGGGTTCGAAGGCGGTGCCGTTGGTGGGCTGCCGGGTGGCCGACGGGACGGTGACGGCGTTCACGTACCAGAATCCGGGGGTGTTCGGGGGCATCGTCATCGGGTTGATGGCGGCGTATTTCTGGCAGCGGTTCCACCGTACGAGGCTGGTGGACTGGCTGGGGTTCTTCAACGGGCGGCGTCTGGTGCCGATCATCATGGCGTTCGTGGCGATCGTGTTCGCGGCGCTGTGTCTGTGGGTGTGGCCGCCGATCGGTGACGGGCTGGAGAGTTTCAGCGACTGGCTCAGCGACCTGGGCGCGTGGGGTGCGGGTGTGTTCGGTGTGGCGAACCGGGCGCTGCTGGTGATCGGGCTGCACCAGTTCCTGAACGTGCCGATGTGGTTCCAGTTCGGCAGTTACACCAAGCCGGACGGCACGGTGGTGCACGGTGACATCAACATGTTCCTGGCGGGCGATCCGACCGCGGGCCAGTTCACCACCGGTTTCTTCCCGATCATGATGTTCGCGCTGCCGGCCGCCGGGCTGGCGATCACGCACTGTGCGAAGCCGCACCGGCGCAAGGAGGTGGGCGGTCTGATGCTGTCGGTGGGGCTGACGTCGTTCGTGACCGGCATCACCGAGCCGCTGGAGTACTCCTTCCTCTTCATCGCGCCGGTGCTGTACGTGGTCCACGCGGTGCTGACGGGTGTGTCGATGGCGGTGACGTGGGGGTTGGGGGTGAAGGACGGGTTCAGCTTCTCGGCGGGGCTGATCGACTACGTCATCAACTGGAACCTGGCGACGCGGCCGTGGGCGATCGTTCCGATCGGGTTGTGCTTCGCGGTGGTGTACTACGTGGTCTTCCGCTTCGCGATCACGCGGTTCGACCTGAGGACTCCGGGGCGGGAGCCGGAGGAGGAGGTGGAGGACGCGACGAAGGCGTGATTGCTTAGGCTGGAGGCGGCTGTTCGTGCCCTCGGACCTCGCGGTCCGGGGGCTCTTCGGTGTGCCTGCGGAAGGTTCCGGCCGACGGTACCGGGCGGGCACCGTGCGTAGCCCGGCGGTAGCGGGATTCGCGGGTTCCTTACGTGGCCTTCATCGTGCTACAACAGGTCTACACCACTAGTGGTGTAGACCACCACCGATGGAGGAAGTATGAGCACCGCCACCGCCTCGGCGGCCCCCGCGAAGAAGCGGGGATCCGGCCTGTTCCAGGGCCTGCAGAAGGTCGGCCGCAGCCTTCAGCTCCCGATCGCCGTGCTGCCGGCGGCGGGCATCCTGCTGCGCCTCGGCCAGCCGGACGTCTTCGGCAAGGACGGCCTGGGCTGGGGCAAGGTGGCGGACGTGTTCGCCACCGCCGGTGACGCCGTCTTCGCGAACCTGCCCCTGCTGTTCTGCGTCGGCATCGCCATCGGGTTCGCCAAGAAGGCCGACGGTTCCACCGCCCTCGCCGCGCTGGTGGGCTTCCTCGTCTACAAGAACGTCCTGACCGCCTTCCCGATCACCGAGGCCAAGGTCACCAAGGGTGCCGACGTCGCCGCCACCTACAACGACCCGAAGGTCTTCGGCGGCATCATCATGGGCCTGATAGCCGCGGTCGTCTGGCAGCGCTACCACCGCACCAAGCTTCCCGACTGGCTGGGCTTCTTCAACGGCCGCCGCCTCGTGCCGATCCTGATGGCGTTCATCGGCACCGCCGTCGGTGTCCTGTTCGGCCTGGTGTGGGAGCCCATCGGCGGTGTCATCACCGACTTCGGCGAGTGGATGACCGGGCTCGGCGCGGTCGGCGCGGGCATCTTCGGCGCGATCAACCGCGCGCTGCTCCCGGTGGGCATGCACCAGTTCGTCAACACGGTGGCCTGGCAGGAGATCGGTTCCTTCAAGGACTCCGCCGGTGCCGTCTGGCACGGTGACCTGCCTCGCTTCTTCCACGGCGACCCGACCGCCGGCCAGTTCATGACGGGCTTCTTCCCGATCATGATGTTCGCCCTGCCGGCCGCCGCCCTGGCCATCACCCACTGTGCCCGTCCCGAGCGCCGCAAGGCCGTCGGCGGCATGATGGTCTCCCTCGCGCTGACCTCGTTCGTCACCGGCATCACCGAGCCGATCGAGTTCGCGTTCATGTTCATCGCGCCGGTGCTGTACGTCATCCACGCCGTGCTGACCGCCATCTCGATGGCCGTCACCTGGGCGCTGGGCGTGCACCACGGCTTCAGCTTCTCGGCCGGCGCGATCGACTACTTCCTCAACTGGAACCTGGCGACCAAGCCCTGGCTGATCATCCCGATCGGTCTGGTGTTCGCGGCGATCTACTACGTGGTCTTCCGCTTCGCCATCGTCAAGTTCAACCTGACCACCCCGGGCCGCGAGCCCGAGGAGGAGGTCGAGGACCTCACCAAGGCGTGAGCCGTCCCCGTACGACGGTGAGGGCCCCGGAACCGAGTCGGTTCCGGGGCCCTCACCTTTGCGCCCGGCGTGCTCAGATCTCGTACGTCGCCCCCGGCGCCGCCAGTCCCACCGGGCCGTCGTACGCCGCGCGGGCGTCGGTGAGGTTGATCCGGGGGTCGGTCCACGGGGGGATGTGGGTGAGGATCAGGCGGCGGGCGCCCGCGCGGGCCGCCGTCTCACCCGCCTCGCGGCCGTTGAGGTGCAGGTCGGGGATGTCCTCCTTGCCGTGCGTGAAGGCGGCCTCGCAGAGGAAGAGGTCGGCGTCGCGGGCGAGGTCGTCGAGCGCGGGGCTGACGCCCGTGTCGCCGGAGTACGTCAGTGTCCTGCCGCCGTGTTCGATGCGGATGCCGTACGCCTCGACCGGGTGCGCGACGCGCTCGGTGTGGACGAGGAACGGGCCGATCTCGAAGGTGGACGGCTTGACCGTGTGGAAGTCGAAGACCTCGCTCATGGAGGAGGCCGAGGGGGTGTCGGCGTAGGCGGTGGTGAGCCGGTGCTCGGTGCCCTCGGGGCCGTAGACCGGCAGGGGGGCGCAGCGGCCGCCGTCGTGCCGGTAGTAGCGCGCCACGAAGTAGGCGCACATGTCGATGCAGTGGTCGGCGTGCAGGTGGCTGAGGAAGATCGCGTCGAGGTCGTAGAGACCGCAGTGGCGCTGCAGCTCGCCCAGGGCGCCGTTGCCCATGTCGAGGAGCAGCCGGAAGCCGTCGGCCTCGACGAGGTAGCTCGAGCAGGCCGATTCCGCGGACGGGAACGACCCCGAGCAGCCGACGACGGTGAGCTTCATGAAGCAGAAACCTCCGCTGGCGGGTGTGGAGAGACGGGGGTCGTGCGGTTTGTCGAGCGTAAGGCGCGAAACCTGTGGTCGCTCCTCCGCCAGGGTCCGTTGTGGGCGAACTCACCTGTGCTGTCACCGGTTCGGCTGGAAGGGGCGCGCCGTGGCCGGGAGGGGCGCGCGGCGGTGGTGCGCGCCGGTACGGTCGGGGCATGAACACGGCCTGGTGGCTCGCGCTCGCCGCGGTGGTACTGCTCGCGCTCGTCTCCGCGCTCGTCGACGGGTGGGGGCGGGGGCACCGGTCCCGGAGGCGGCGGGGCGGCGGTCGGGACGGCTCCGGGAACGCGTGAGGGGCCGGAGACGCTGCTCTCCGGCCCCTCGTCGTGCGCGGGGTGTCACGCCCAGAGCTGGCCCTGGAGGGTGTCGATGGCCTCTTCGGTCGTCGTGGCGGTGTAGACGCCGGTGGAGAGGTACTTCCAGCCGCCGTCGGCGACGACGAAGGCGACGTCGGCGCTCTCGCCGGCCTTGAGTGCCTTGTTGGCGACGCCGATCGCCGCGTGCAGGGCGGCGCCGGTGGAGACGCCGGCGAAGATGCCCTCCTGCTGGAGGAGTTCGCGGGTGCGGGTGACGGCGTCGGCGGAGCCGACGGAGAAGCGGGTGGTGAGCACGGAGGCGTCGTACAGCTCGGGGACGAAGCCCTCGTCGAGGTTGCGCAGGCCGTAGACGAGGTCGTCGTAGCGCGGTTCGGCGGCGACGATCTTCACGTCGGGCTTGTTCTCGCGCAGGTAGCGGCCGACGCCCATGAGGGTGCCGGTGGTGCCGAGGCCGGCCACGAAGTGGGTGATGGAGGGGAGGTCGGCGAGGATCTCGGGGCCGGTGGTCGCGTAGTGGGCGCCGGCGTTGTCCGGGTTGCCGTACTGGTAGAGCATCACCCAGTCGGGGTGTTCGGCGGAGAGTTCCTTGGCGACGCGCACGGCGGTGTTGGAGCCGCCGGCGGCCGGGGAGGAGATGATCTCCGCGCCCCACATGCCGAGCAGGTCACGGCGTTCCTGCGAGGTGTTCTCGGGCATCACGCAGACCATGCGGTAGCCCTTGAGCTTGGCGGCCATGGCCAGGGAGATGCCGGTGTTGCCGCTGGTCGGCTCGAGGATGGTGCAGCCGGGGGTGAGACGGCCGTCCTTCTCCGCCTGTTCGATCATGAACAGGGCGGGGCGGTCCTTGACCGAGCCGGTGGGGTTGCGGTCCTCCAGCTTCGCCCAGATCCGGACGTCGGCGGACGGCGAGAGCCGCGGCAGGCGCACCAGGGGGGTGTTGCCCACCGCGGCCAGCGGGGAGTCGTAACGCATCGCCGATCAGGCCATACCGCCGGCCACGGCCGGCAGGATCGTGACGTTGTCGCCGTCGGACAGCTTGGTGTTGATGCCGTCCAGGAAGCGGACGTCCTCGTCGTTGAGGTAGACGTTGACGAAGCGGCGCAGCTGCTCGCCGTCCACGATGCGGGCGTGGATGCCGGTGTGCCGGGTCTCGAGGTCGGTGAAGAGCTCGGCGAGGGTGTCCCCGGTGCCCTCCACCGCCTTCTGACCGTCGGTGTACTGGCGGAGGATGGTGGGGATGCGGACCTCGATGGCCATGGCTGAGGGCTCCTGTCGGAAGTGTCTGTCGTGGGTTCGTCAGGGCACGCGGGGGCGCGCGGCAGTTCGCCGCGGCTCACGGCCCACGGCGGCAGCGGAAGATCAACAGATGGCGCTGTTCAGCCTGCACAGGTCGACGTGCAGCCGCGCCACGAGCAGTGTGCCCGGCGCTTTTTCGCTCACGTCGTGGAGAACCATGCGGTCATCGTATCGATTCCCGGACCGGTCCCCGGAGTGTGATCTCACGCTTCGGACACCTTTCTTCCGGGATGCGAGATCGGGTCCGTGTCGGCCGGTTCGGCGGGCCCTTTTCAGTAGGCCTCCACGACCTTGACCTCCTCCTCCGTGACCTCACCTTCCAGGATGCGGAAGGAGCGGAACTGGAACTCGCCGGCGTCGTCGGTGTCGGCGGTGGAGACCAGGACGTAGTGGGCGCCGGGCTCGTTGGCGTAGGAGATGTCGGTGCGGGAGGGGTAGGCCTCGGTCGCGGTGTGGGAGTGGTAGATGACCACCGGCTCCTCGTCGTTGTCGTCCATCTCCCGGTACAGCTTCAGCAGGTCCTGGGAGTCGAACTCGTAGAAGGTGGGCGAGCGGGCCGCGTTCAGCATGGGGATGAAGCGCTCGGGGCGGCCGGCGCCCACCGGGCCCGCCACCACGCCGCACGCCTCGTCGGGGTGGTCCTCGCGCGCGTGGGCGACGATCTGGTCGTACAGGGCCTGGGTGATGGTCAGCATGGGGCTCAGGATAAGCAGACGGGCCGTTCCGTACCGAGGGGTGGTACGGAACGGCCCGTATGCCGGACGCTTTGAGCGGGTGGCCGCAGGGGGTGCCACGAGCACTTCCTGCGGCCGGCGTCCTGGTGGGGACGGACAGAGGTCCTGTCCGGGGGGTCAGGACGACTTGGTCGCCGGGGAGTCGGCCGTCTCGGACGGGGTGTCCGCCGCTTCGCCGCTGTTGCGGCGGCGGACGAACTCCAGGAAGGAGTTGAGCTCGCGCTTGACCACGGGGGCCAGCAGGTAGAGGCCGATGATGTTGAACACGGAGAGCAGGAAGAGCGCCGAGTCCGCGAGGCTGATCAGCGAGTCGAGGGAGAGCAGGGAGCCCGCGACCACGAACACGCTCCAGGTCACCTTGAACGTCATCTCGCTGACCTTGCTCCGGCCGAAGAGGTACGTCCAGGACTTGAGGCCGTAGTAGCCCCAGGTCAGGATCGTGGAGAAGGCGAAGAGCAGCACCGCGACGGTCAGCAGGTGCGGGAACCAGGGCAGGACGGTCTCGAAGGCGTCGGAGGTGATGGTGACGCCGCCGATGCTCTCGCCCTGGCGGGCCTCGTCCCAGCTGGCGGGGGCCGCGATGACGATGGTCAGCGCGGTCATGGTGCAGACGATGACGGTGTCGATGAACGGCTCGAGCAGGGCGACCAGGCCCTCGCTGGCGGGGTGCTTGGTCTTGACCGCGGAGTGGGCGATGGGCGCGGAGCCGATGCCGGCCTCGTTGGAGAAGGCGGCGCGCTGGAAGCCGACGATCAGGGCGCCGATGACGCCGCCCGCGACGCCGTCCGCCTCGAAGGCGCCCTGGAAGATGCTGCCGATCGCGTCGGGCACGGCGGTGATGTTCGTCAGGATGACGATCAGACAGGCCACGACGTACATGATCGCCATGGCGGGGACCAGTCGGCTGGTGACGGAGGCGATGGAGCGGATGCCGCCGAGCAGCACGAGGCCGACCAGGGCGGCCACCACCAGGCCGAACAGCACGGCGCCCGCGGAGGAGGCCATGAAGCCGTCCTCGCCGCCGAAGGTGGAGGAGATCTGCGCGTAGCTCTGGTTGGTCTGGAACAGGTTGCCGCCGAACAGACCGAAGAAGAGGATCATGGCGGACGCCAGGACGGCGAGCACCTTGCCGAGCTTGGCGCCACCGCGGCCGAAGCGTTCGGCGAGGCCCTTGGGCAGGTAGTGCATGGGGCCGCCGGAGACGGTGCCGTCGGCGTGCTCCTCGCGGTACTTCACACCGAGGGTGACCTCGACGAACTTGGTGGCCATGCCGAGCAGGCCGCAGAGGATCATCCAGAAGGTGGCGCCGGGGCCGCCGATGGAGACGGCGACGGCCACACCGGCGATGTTGCCGAGGCCGACGGTGCCGGAGACGGCGGCGGTCAGGGCCTGGAAGTGGTTGACCTCGCCGGGCGCGTCCTTCTCGTCGTACTTGCCCCGTACGACGTCGAGGGCGAGTTTGATCTTGCGTGCCTGGACGAGGCCGAACCAGCCGGTGAAGACCAGACCGGCGATCACCAGCCAGGCGACGATGAGCGGAAGGTCCGCGCCTCCGACCGGGACGGTGTAGAAGACGATGTCGCCGACTGTGGTCGCGACAGGGTCGAAGAAATCACTGACGGCGTCGTCAATGGTGGTGGTGATGGAGTCGAGTGACATCGAACTTCCTCGGTGGCGCGGGGACGTGCTGGCGTGCGCAGCGGAGCGGGGGGCGATGTGGGCGGGACCCACGTCCCGTTCGGCGACGGCGTTGGGCGGCGGCCCGTGAACCGGGGCCGTCGTCCTCTTGTCGTGCTGGTCGTACACACCGGCGGTGACCGGCTTCCCCGATCACGGCGAGGGGTGGGCCGCAAGCGAGTTGCCGATTCTTACCACGCCGTTTACCTGACATCGAGTGATGCAGATCACATGAAACCGCCCTTGCGGGGCAAAACCGCAGGGGCGGTGACGGGATCGTTATTCGGACTTGAGGTTCCTCTGAGCGAACAGATCAGAGGATCTTTCCGGATACATGGGGCAAATTTACGGCATGAGGGTGGTGACGAGGGTCTCCTGGAGTCCGCCGAGCCACAGGTACGCCATCACCATCGGCTTGCGCGGATCCTCGTCGGGGAGGTGGAAGAGGAGGTCGCTGTCGTCCTCGTCGCTGATCTCCAGGCGGGAGCCGATCGCGAGGCGCAGGTCGTTGAGGGCGCCGAGCCACTGGCGGGACGCGTCCGGCGAGAGCTCCAGCACCGCGCCGCCCTCCCCGGCCGGGGTGAGCGCGTCCAGGGAGCGGATCACCGCGAGGGCGTTGTCGCGCTTGCCGGCCCGCAGGTCGTTCTCGGTGTAGCGGCGGAACTCGGCGGAGTGGGCCCGCCGCTCCTCGGCCTCCTTGGCCCCCGGGGTGCCCTCGGGGTCGCCGTAGGCGTCCGGGAAGAGGCGGCGAAGTACGGGGTCGGACGGGGGTTCGCTCGGGCCCTCGGCGAAGAGTTCGGCGAGCGGGTCGCTGGAGGCGTCCTCTGCGGGTCCGGGGCCGATGAGCTCCATCATCTGCACGGCCAGGGACCGGATGATGGAGATCTCGACGTCGTCGAGGGCGACGGCCGCGCCGCCGCCGGGGAGCGGTTCGAAGGTTCCTGGCATGGCGGCGATTCGCTGCTTCCGGTCCTGCGGGCGGGGGCGGGTCATGTCCGGATCGGTCACTTCCGGTCGTGCTGGAGGGTGGCCCACAGGCCGTAGCCGTGCATGGCCTGGACGTCGCGTTCCATCTCCTCACGGGTACCGCTGGAGACGACCGCCCGGCCCTTGTGGTGGACGTCGAGCATGAGCTTGGTGGCCTTGTCCTTGCTGTAGCCGAAGTACGACTGGAAGACGTACGTCACATAGCTCATGAGGTTGACCGGGTCGTTGTGGACGATGGTGACCCACGGGACGTCGGGCTCGGGTACGGCGAAGGCCTCCTCCGCCGATTCGGTGCGTTCGATCTCCAGGGGCGCGGGTGACGTCACACAGCCCATGCTGCCACCGCAGGGGGGTGGTCGCACAAACCGGCCCGCTGTTCCGGCCCCGTGAACTGAAATCGTCAAACTGACGAAATGGGGATAGCATCCCCGGTATGAACACAGCGGACCTTGGGCTGCCGGTGGATGTCCCGTCGACGGCACTCTTCACTGACCAGTACGAACTGACGATGCTGCGGGCCGCGCTGAAGGGCGGCACGGCCGGGCGGCGCAGCGTGTTCGAGGTCTTCACCCGGCGGCTGCCGGACGGCCGCCGCTACGGCGTGGTGGCCGGCACCGGGCGGGTGCTGGACGCGGTGGAGAACTTCCGCTTCGACCCGGGCGTCCTGCGGTTCCTGCGCGAGAAGGACATCGTCGACGAGGAGACCCTGGACTGGCTGTCCGGCTACCGCTTCTCCGGTGACATCTGGGGCTATCCCGAGGGGGAGGTGTACTTCCCGGGCTCGCCGATCATGCGGGTCGAGGGCAGCTTCGCGGAGTGCGTGCTCCTGGAGACGGTGATCCTGTCGATCCTCAACCACGACTCGGCGATCGCCGCCGCGGCCTCCCGGATGTCGTCCGCCGCCGGGGACCGGCCGCTGATCGAGATGGGTGCCCGGCGCACCCACGAGCTGTCGGCGGTGGCCGCCGCCCGGGCCGCGTACATCGGCGGTTTCGCCACCACCTCCGACCTGGCGGCCGGCTTCCGCTACAACATCCCCACCGTGGGCACCTCCGCCCACGCCTTCACCCTGCTCCACGACAGCGAGCGGGACGCCTTCCGGGCCCAGGTCGACTCCCTCGGCAGCGGTACGACGCTGCTGGTGGACACCTATGACGTGGCCGAGGCGGTCCGTACGGCCGTGGAGACCGCCGGGCCGGAGCTGGGCGCCGTACGGATCGACTCCGGGGACCTGCTGCTGGTGGCGCACCGGGTACGGCAGCAGCTGGACGAGCTGGGAGCCACCGGTACGAAGATCATCGTGACCTCGGACCTGGACGAGTACGCCATCGCCTCGCTGGCGGCGGCGCCCGTGGACGCGTACGGGGTGGGCACCCAGCTCGTGACCGGCTCGGGGCACCCGACGGCCTCCATGGTGTACAAGCTGGTCGCCCGCGCGGAGTCCACCGACCCGAAGGCCCCGCTGGTGCCGGTGGCGAAGAAGTCCAGCGGCGGGAAGACCTCCGTCGGCGGCCGCAAGTGGGCCGCGCGGCGGCTGGACGAGTACGGCGTCGCCGAGGCGGAGGTGGTCGGCACCGGTGCGGTGCCCGACGGGCTGGCCGGGCGGCAGCTCCTGGTACCGCTGGTCGAGGGCGGCGAGGTGATCGCGCGTGAGCCGCTGGACGTGGTCCGCGACCGGCACGCGGCGGCCCGCGCGGGTCTGCCGCTGTCCGCGACCCAGCTCTCCCGGGGGGAACCCGTCCTTCCGACGGAGTACGCGCACGGGCCGTCGGGTAGTTGAAAGCGTGCCCCCCTGCGCGGGACGTGGCTCCCGTTTCGCGGGCGGGGGCTTCCGCCCGCCCTGCCGCGCCCCTGTCCGCGCCGTCCGCGATTCAATAGGCTCGGAGGTTCACCCGGCCGGGCCCGCCCCCCACCCGACCCCACCCGATCCCACAGTCGAAGGACACCGACCATGCGCCGCGCACTGATCGTCGTTGACGTGCAGAACGACTTCTGCGAGGGGGGCAGCCTCGCCGTGGCCGGCGGGGCGGATGTGGCCGCCGCCATCACCGAGCTGATCGGACAGGCCGCCTCGGCCGGCGGGTACCAGCACGTGGTGGCCACCCGCGATCACCACGTCGCGCCCGGCGGGCACTTCGCCGACGACCCCGACTTCGTACGGTCCTGGCCCGCGCACTGTGTCGCCGGGACGGAGGGGGTCGGGTTCCATCCGAACTTCGCCCCCGCGGTGACTTCGGGGGCGATCGACGCCGTGTTCGACAAGGGGGCGTACTCGGCCGCTTACAGCGGGTTCGAGGGGGCCGACGAGAACGGGGTGCCGTTGGCGGAGTGGTTGCGGGAGCGGAGGGTCGACGAGGTGGATGTGGTGGGGATCGCCACGGATCACTGTGTGCGGGCGACCGCGTTGGATGCGGCGCGGGAGGGGTTCCGTACGCAGGTGCTGCTCGATCTCACGGCCGGAGTGGCGTCGGAGACCACTGAGCGTGCGCTGGAGGAGCTGCGCTCGGCGGGGGTGGAGTTGTCGGGGAAGCCCGTCGTGCGGTGAGGGTCTGTGGGGGGCGGCCGGGGGGTGTCGCGCAGCCCGGCGTTTGCGGGGTGCCTCCCCCACTCTCGGCTTCGCTCGAGCGGGAGGTACCCCCACCGCCCACCCGTGCCGCCCTGCGGCACGACTGCCCGTAGCTGCGCGGTGCGACTGCCCGCGGCTGCGCGGCACGACTGCCCGCGGCTACGCGGTGCGGCTGCCTGCGGCTACGCGGGGGTCGCCGGGCGTCTGAGCAGGGCTTTTATGGGGTGCCAGAGTTCCACTGTCAGGGCGGCGGTGTCGGGGGTCGTGCGCCATATGAGGCCGTCGGGGTGGTGGAGGACCGCGGTGATCTCGTCGGGGGTGGGTGGGGCGGCGTTGCCTCGCAGGTAGACGGAGCGCAGGCCCAGGTTGCGGAGCCTGGTCAGGGCTCGGGCGCGGTTCCGGGCGTGGACGAGGACGCGGACCCCGGCGGGTGCGTCGGCGGCGGGGCTGGGCAGGTTCAGTGCCACCACCACCGTGCCGTTCGGCAGTTTGCAGAAACCTCCTGCGGCCATGCGGTCATACCCCCGTGTCCACTGGTGTCAATAAGAGAGCCACAGGAGGCACCTAAACACGGATCGGCGGTGACCCGCCAGGGGGTCACCGCCGATCACGCTCTGACCTGCGAAGATGCTATTTACCTACCCGCAGGGCCAACCTCGAGCTCGATGGTCGAGCCGTCCCTGGCCTCCTTGGTGATCTTGATCTTCGTGTTGGTGTCAGTGACCTTGACACCGCCGCGCGGGTTCTCCGGGTCGTAGTAGGTGTTCGTGCGGTCGTTGAAGACCGACACACCCTTCGACGACGGGATCCACTTCGCCACGTCCGCCTTGTGCAGCGTCATGCCGTCGGTGCGGAACGTGCTGAACGGCGCGTCGTAGGTCTGGACGCGGTTGCGCATCAGCGTGCCGTCGGACCACTTCAGCGCGGTCGGGTGCGAGTCGATCGGGAGGACCAGACCGGTGCCCGGGTGCTCGCTGGTGTTGTTGTCCGCCTGGGAGGTGTCCCACTTCCAGATCAGCAGGCCGTTCTGGTACGCGTAGTGCTCGACCCAGTCCGGGCGGGACGTGTAGCCGAAGTTGTACGGGCCGACCTCGAGGGTCTTGTCGTACGACACGTACTGGCGGTTCTCGGCGATGTAGTACTGCGCGTAGTCCTTGGTGAAGGACGCGCCCTGGCGGGTGAAGCCGTTCGCCGTCCAGGCGGCGTCCGCGCTCTCGACGTTGTCGGAGAAGACCGGCGTGCCGTCCGCCGTCACCGTGATCTGGTCGGCCGTGAAGCCCTTGAGGGCCACGCCGCCGTCGGACTGGTAGCGGAAGCGCAGGTCGACCTTCTGGCCGGCGTAGGCGTCGAGGGAGTACGCGAACTTCTTGTACCCGTCGAGCGTGCCGTGCAGGGCCGGCTTGTCGCTGCCGTCGCGCGGGATCGGCTGGCCGTCGACCGTGCCGTCGATGGCGGTCCAGTTGGCGCCGCCGTCGGTGGACACCTCGGTGTAGAGGTAGTCGTAGTTGGCCTCGATGTCGTACCAGCCGTCGAAGGTGAGGGCGGCGGACGACTTGCCGGTCAGGTCGACCGAACGGCTCAGCGTGTTCTTGAGGTTGTCACCGCTGCCGCTCCACCACTGGGTGCTGCCCTCGGCCGGCGGGATGATCTCGGTGGTGACGGCCTTCTTCGGCAGCTCGACGACCAGCGCCTGCTTGTGCTTGGTGTTGTACTCGGCGACACCAAGCTTGTGCCAGGAGTCGACGCCGGCCTTGGCCTTGTCGTAGTTCAGCCAGCCGAGCTGCAGCTTGTCCCAGGCGGTCATGTCGCCGGGCAGGTTGCCGATCTCCTTCTTCCCGGTGCCGAGCCAGGAACCGGAGGACATCAGCGTCCAGAAGCCGGTGGAGTTCTCGCCGCCCGCGGTGTCGTAGAGGTCCGGCAGACCGAGGTCGTGGCCGTACTCGTGGGCGAAGACGCCGAGTCCGCCGTTCTCCGGCTGGACGGTGTAGTCGCCGACCCAGATGCCGGTGGAGCCGATCTGCGCGCCGCCGAGCCGGTTCTGCTCGGGGCCGGTGGCGCCGGCGTCGGTACCGAAGGCGTACCAGCGGTGGGCCCAGATCGCGTCGGTGCCCTGGACGCCGCCACCCGCGGACTCGTCCTCGCCGGCGTGCACGATCTGGAAGTGGTCGATGTAGCCGTCGGGCTCGTTGAAGTCGCCGTCGCCGTCGAAGTCGTAACGGTCCCACTCGTCGAAGCGGGTGACGTCCGCCTTGATCTGGGCGTCGGTGCGGCCGGCCGCCTGCTGCTGGGCGACCCAGGCGTTCAGACCGTCGCTGACGACGTTCCACACGCTCGGGCAGTTGGTGTCGCCGCAGGCGTTGTTGCCGTAACGGGCCTCGTTGTACGGGACCTTGACCCAGTCGGAGACCTCGCCCTCGACCGAGTAACGGCCGGAGGACTGCTTCTCGTAGTAGGTCTTGACCGAGTCGACGCCCTTGCCGGACCCGAAGTACAGGTCCTCGAAGTGCTGCTGGTCGTAGTCCTCCTGCCAGGCCGTGGAGTTGTCCACCTTGCGGTCCGGCTCGGCTATCCGGTTGTGCAGCGGGCCGGCGTCGCCACCGTAGCGGCTGTCGACCTGGTCACCGAACTCGACCAGGATCGTGAAGATCTTGTCGGTCTTCTCGCGGCCGAGCTCTACGTACTTGCTGTCGCCCTTCTTGCTCTTGAGCTGGACGACCTTCGAACCGTCGCGGTTCTTGACCGAAGCCTTACCGGATATGACCTGGTTGAGCGCCTCTTCCCGCTGGGCCTCCTGCGTCTTGGAGAGCGGCCCCTCGAGGTCGTGCTCGACGTGGTTGTGCTCCGCCGGGTCGTGCCGGTCCACGGCGCTGGGACGCTCGGCCTTGTCAGCCGAGTCGGCCTGGGCCACGGTGAACGCAGAGCAGGTGGCGGTAACCGCCGCGAGGGCCACGCCCGTCGCGGCCGCTCTGAACGTCCAGGGTCTACTGATCACTTGAGATCCCCTCCCGCGTGCGTACGCGCGGCCGAAGGAGGTTCCGTCTGTGGAAGGTCCCGCACGCACGTGATCAACGCGTGTAGTCAAGTGACGACATTTGACTAGAGGTTCGCCAGAAAAAACAGACCTTGACTTGAACAGTTCAACTGCACTATGCGGAGTCGTGGTCCGCTTACCGGACACACCGGCCCGAACCCGAACGGGCGCGTACAACCGTCCACTTGATGGACGCCATGAATCCGTGCGCCCCCTGTGCACCGGCCCTGTCGGTCAGGTCACGCTTACCGTCCGTTCCCCTCGGGCACGCTCGCGGTTAGAGTCGTTTGGCAAAACCGCCCTGAACCGGTGGAAAGCCAGGCGGACAGCCCCCCGACTCCCGAGGACACGATGGCCATGCCCCGTCCGACTGTCGCTCAGCTCGCTTACGGTTCGTGCACCGTGATCTTCTCGACGTTCGCCATGCTGCTGTTGTCCGGAGCGAGTTCGGTCGTGGGCGTCGCGATCGTCGCCGTCTCGGCGCTCGCCCTCGGACTGCTGGTGGCCATGACGGTCCCGCTCCCCGGGCCCCGGCGGCCCGTCGCGGTGGTACGGCCCGCCGTGGTGGACCGGCCCGCCACCCCGGAGCCGGGCCGGCCGGTGCAGCCGGTACGGGCCACCGTCGCCCCTCCGGCCCGCGAGCCGGTGCGGGAGCGCGCGGCGTCCTGACCCTCATCCGGTGCTGACCACCACGGTCTTGGCCGCCTTGTCGTGCAGGCCCTGTTTGTAGGGCCGGTCGAAGAAACTCCAGCCGCCCGCGATCGCGGTCCACACGCAGGCGCAGCAGAACGCGAACGGCAGCCACAGCACGAGGGCGCGGATCAGCGCGGTCTGCACGGAGGGGTTCGAGCCGTCGGCGAGGTCGGCCACCCGCATGCGCAGCCATTTCTTGCCCAGGGTCTGGCCGCCCCGGGCGGTCATGAAGGTGTCGTAGGCGATGTAGAGGGCCGCGGCGATGAGGGACTGCGTGAAGGAGTTGCCGACGTTGATGTCGTTGCCGTCGACGTCGTACTCGCTGACCCCGAACGGCCAGGTGAGCAGCCAGACGACGATGCCGACGAGGATCATGTCGATGACGCGGGCGAGCGTGCGCCTGCCGCTGTCGGCGAGCGGGGGCATGCCGGCGAGGGGGTCGGTGGGGCCGGGGGGTCCCCCGTAGGGCCCACCACCGCCGTAGGGGCCGCCGCCTCCGCCGTAGGGCCCGCCGCCTCCGGTCGGCGGGGGCGGGCCGCCAGGGGTGTCGTACGGGGAGCCGGGTCCCGGGGTGTCGGGGCCGCCCGGCGGGGGGTGTTTCCTGAACGGGTCGTCGTCCGGCGGCTGCCGGCCGGAGCCGGGGGGCGGTTCGGTGGTCATGCCCCCGAGTCGACCGTGAACCCTCCGGACCCGCATCCGGCGAGCGGCCGTCCGGAGTAGCGGCTTCGGCGGCAGCCGCGGCGGTACGGGTGACGAGGGCTCAGCCGGCGGCGACGAACGTGTGCGCGGCCTTGTCGTGCCAGCACTGGCGCCAGGGCTTGTCGAACAGGCACCACAGGACGCCGACGACCCCGACGACGAGCAGTCCGGGCACGCTGTAGACGAGCCAGCGGCGCAGGGCCGCGCCGAAGGCCGGCGCCTCGTGCCCCTCGATGTCCCGCACCTCGATGCCCAGCAGCCTCTTGCCCGGCGTGCGGCCCCACTTGACGGTCGGCAGCACCTCCAGGAGGACACCGGCGAGGAGGAGGACGGCGAGGACGATGCCGAGGTGGACGGAGGTGGTGCCGTCGAGCAGCCAGACGGTGACGGTCTCGCCGGACAGCTTGGCCGCCTCGATCTTCGCGTCGATGTGGTCCATGGCCCGGATGCCGAGCGGCACGGCGGCCACGGCGGTGACGGCGCCGAGGACGACGGTGTCCAGCAGCCGGGCGGCCAGCCGCCTGCCGAGCGCGGCGGGGCGGGCCGCGGCCTGGCGCCGGGCGGCGGCCTGGAACACGTCCTCGACGGGCGGCTTCCAGGGCGCGACGGGCGGCTCCTCGCCACCGGCCAGCCGGTGCACCTGCTGCGCCCAGGAGGACTGCCCCCCGCCGGCACCGCTCGTCAGGAGCGCGCCCACGGCCTGCGGGGGTGCTGTCCGTGGAGGCACGGTCTGCGGGGGTACGGCCGGGGCGGTGGTCTGCTGGGGTCCGGACGGCGCCGTGGCGGCAGCGGCGGCCCGTGCGGCTGCCGCCTTCCCGGCCCCGAACCCGGGCCGCCCGGAGGCGGCGGAGCCCGTCTGCGGCCCCGTGGGCCCCTGTCCCGTGCGCGGGGTGACGGCCCGGAAGGTCATCGTGCCCTCGTCCGCGCGTTCTCCGTCGGAGGCCCCGGCCTCCTGCCGCGGATTCGGCGCCGACGCCGGTCTGCGGAACACGAAGGTGTTGCCCGAACCGGCCGCGGCCTGCTCGCCCGGGGTGTCCGCGCCCGCGGGCCCGGCCTCCGGCGCGGACGGAGCGGCAGGCGGGGCCGCGTGCCGCACCCTCGGGTCGGCGCCCCAGGACACCTTGCGGTCCTGGTCGCCGCCGAAGCCGGTCTGGTGGGAGCGGTCGGCGCCCCACGCCGAGGCGGGCTCGGGCCGGCTGCCGTGCTGGGACCCGGCCGGGGACGGTTCCCCGACGGGGTCCTCGTCGAAGAAGTGCGGTCCGGTCTCCTCGACGGAGGGCCGCGCCGGGCCCGCGCCGGGCGGCGGTGCCGGCAGCTCGCCGTCCTTGGGTGCCGGACGGCTCGTGCCCGGTACCCAGGAGGCACCGTTCCAGTACCGGACGTATCCAGGAATGGACGGGTCCGGGTAATACCCTTCGCGGGGCCTGTCGTCGCCGGGGGCCGGGGTTGGGGCGCTCATGTCCGTCGTCCCGTATCTGCTCGATGGGTGGGTCGGGGGGAACCACATCTATCAGACGAGCGGGGACCTGACCGCCCGTCCGGCCGGACCCCACCCCTTTCGGGCATCTTCCCGTTCAGAAGAGCTTGCCCGGGTTGAGAATGCCCAGCGGGTCGAAGACCTGCTTGACGGCCCGCTGCATCTCCAGTCCCACGGGGCCGATCTCGCGCGCCAGCCACTCCTTCTTCAGCACGCCGACCCCGTGTTCGCCGGTGATGGTGCCGCCGAGTTCCAGGCCGAGCGCCATGATCTCGTCGAAGGACGCGCGGGCCCGCCGCGACTCCTCCGGGTCCGTCGCGTCGAAGCAGACCGTCGGGTGGGTGTTGCCGTCGCCGGCGTGGGCGACGACGCCGATGGTGAGCCGGTGCCTCTCGGCGATCCGCTCGACGCCGTCGATGAGCTCGCCGAGCTTCGAGCGGGGCACGCACACGTCGTCGATCATCGTCGTGCCCTTGACCGCTTCGAGGGCGACCAGGGACATCCGCCGCGCCTGGAGCAGCAGTTCGGACTCGGCGGCGTCCTCGGCCGGCACGACCTGGGTGGCGCCCGCGGCCTCGCACAGCGCGCCGACGGCGGCGAGGTCGGCCGCCGGGTCGGTGCTGTCGAAGGCGGCGAGCAGCAGGGCCTCGGTGGACTCCGGGAGGCCCATGCGGGCCATGTCGTTGACGGCCTTGACGGTCGTACGGTCCATGAGTTCGAGGAGGGAGGGGACGTGGCCGCCGGCCATGACGCGGCACACGGCGTCGCAGGCGGCGGCGGAGGAGGAGAACTCGGCGGCCAGCACGAGCTGCTCGGGCGGCCTGGGCCGCAGGGCGAGGACCGCGCGGACGACAATGCCGAGGGAGCCCTCGGAGCCGACGAACAGGCGGGTCAGGTCGTACCCGGCGACGCCCTTGGCGGTGCGGCGGCCGGTGGACATCAGACGGCCGTCGGCGAGGACGACGTCGAGGCCGAGGACGTACTCGGCCGTCACCCCGTACTTCACGCAGCACAGTCCGCCCGACGCGGTGCCGATGTTGCCGCCGATGGTGCACGTCTCCCAGCTGGAGGGGTCGGGCGGGTAGTACAGGCCGTGCTCGCCGACCGCGCGGGAGAGCTCGGCGTTGACGACGCCGGGTTCGACGACGGCGATCCGGTCGACCGGGCTGATCTCCAGGATGCGGTCCATCTTCGTCAGGGAGAGCACGACGCAGCCGTCGGTGGCGTTGGCGGCGCCGGACAGGCCGGTGCGGGCGCCCTGCGGGACGACGGGGACGCGCAGTCCGGTGGCGGTGCGCATGACGTGCTGGACCTGCTCGACCGTGCGCGGCAGGACCACTACCGCGGGGCTGCCGGCCGGGCAGAAGCTCGCCATGTCGTTGGCGTAGGAGGCCGTGACGTCGGGGTCGGTGAGGACGGCCTCGGGGGGCAGGCCGCCGAGCAGCCGGTCGACGAGAGGGCCGGCCGCCACCGTGTCTTCATCGCGTCGCGCTTCGATACGGCTCATGATCACAGCGTCGCACCGGGGGCCATCGGTGTGAACCCCACGGAGGCACGTGCGTCACATCGGGGTGTGATCATCGTACGTACGCGGGGTGTGACGCACAGTGTGCGCCATGACTGTGTGCGCCACGGACGACAAGCCACCTGAGCCCCGCCGGCGGGTGCGCCGGCGGGCGCTGATCGCCTCGGTCGCCGGGTGCGCGGTGCTCGGCGGGGTACTGGTGCTGCTGCCCCGGGAGCAGCAGGCGCCGCCCGCGCCGGATCCGGGGGCGCGGGCGCTGGCGGCGGTCACCAGCGGGGTGCCGGCCGCGCTGCCCGACCTGGAGGCGCTGGTCGAGGAGCGCGAGCGGCGGGTGCGGAAGCGTCCGGGGGACGCGGAGGCCTGGGCGGTGCTCGGGGCGGCCCGGGTGGAGCAGGGGCTGCGGCTGGCGGACCCGGCGTACTGGCCGCGGGCCGAGAAGGCGCTGCGCACCTCGCTGGAAGTGCGGGCGAAGGGGAACGCCCCGGCGCTGCGGGGACTGGCCGCGCTGGCGAACGCGCGGCGGGACTTCGCGGGGGCGCGGAAGTGGGGCGAGGCGGCGCGGAAGCTGGAGCCGGAGCGGTGGACGACGTACCCGCTGCTGATCGAGGCGTCCGCCGGGCTCGGTGACGACGAGGAGACGGGGAAGCTGCTGGAGAGGCTGAAGGAGCTGCGCTCCGGCCCCGCCGTGATGGCGCGGGCGGCGGCCGTGTACCGGGACCGGGGCTGGCGGGAGGACGCGGCGGCCAAGCTGGCGGACGCGGCGTCGGCCGCCGGGGAGCCGGCCGAGCGGGCGGCGTACCTGGAGCGGGCCGGGCAGCTCGCCTGGGAGCGCGGCGACCGTCAGGACGCGCTGCGGCACTTCCGGGAGGCGGTGCGGATCGACCCCGACCAGCGGGCGGCACAGGCAGGGCAGGGCAGGGCGCTGGCCGCACTGGGACGGACGACGGAGGCGCTGAGCGCGTACCGGGTGGCGCTGGTGAAGCAGCCCCGGCCGGAGTACGCGCTGGAGCTGGGTGAGCTGTACGAGTCGCTGGGGCTGAAGCAGGCGGCGGGGGTGCAGTACGGGGTGGTGCGGGAGCGGGTCCGGGTGGCCGCGGCGCACGGGGGTGACGAGTCGTTGGTGCTGGGGCGGTTCGAGGCGGATCACGGGGATGCGGTCGGTGCCGTGCGGCGGCTTCGGGAGGTGTGGGAGCGGCGGCCGTCGACGGAGGTGGCGGACGCGTTGGGGTGGGCGCTGCACCGGGCGGGGGAGCACGAGGAGGCGTTGCCCTTCGCCGTGCGGGCGACCGAGGGGACGGAGGGCGGGGGTGTGCGGAGTGCGTTGTACGTGTTCCACCGGGGGATGATCGAGCGGTCGCTGGAGCGGTACGGGTCCGCCCGGCGGCACTTGAGGGAAGCGCTTCAGATCAACCCGTGGTTCTCACCACCGCGGGTGCGTCAGGCCAAGGATGCCCTGGCCCGCCTGGGCGAACCTTCCGTCCAGGCGGGCCCTGAGTCCGACTGAGCGTTCCGCGGACAGCCGCACCGCAGACCTGCCGCCCCTCCCCCGGACAGCCGCACCGCAGACCTGCCGCCCCTCCCGCGGACAGCCGCACCGCAGACCTGCCGCCCCTCCCGCGGACAGCCGCACCGCAGACCTGCCGCCCCTCCCGCGGACAGCCGCACCGCAGACCTGCCG
>NZ_JBITCL010000026.1:54283-96932 GCF_044453165.1 Streptomyces sp. NPDC051740
GCCCCTCCCCCGGACAGCCGCACCGCAGACCTGCCGCCCCTCCCCCGGACAGCCGCACCGCAGACCTGCCGCCCCTCCCGCGGGCAGTCGTGCCGCAGGGCGGCACGGGTGGGCGGTGGGGGTACCTCCCGCTCGAGCGAAGCCGAGAGTGGGGGAGGCACCCCGTGAGCGCCGGGCTGCGCGACGCCCCCCCGGCAGGCACCCGCACCGTTGCGCTTGCCGGGGGTGGGTTGCTGTGCCGGCGCTTGCCGGGTGCCGCTGCGCCCACCCTCCCCCATCGCCCCAGCGGCACGACTGCCCGCAGCGGCGGCACGTCAGGCGGCGCGGCTGCCCGCAGCTGTGCGGTCACAGGTTGCCGCGCTTCTCCTGCTCTCGTTCGATGGCCTCGAAGAGGGCCTTGAAGTTGCCCTTGCCGAAGCCCATGGAGCCGTGGCGTTCGATGAGTTCGAAGAAGACCGTCGGGCGGTCCTGGACCGGCTTGGTGAAGATCTGGAGCAGGTAGCCGTCCTCGTCCCGGTCGACGAGGATCTTCAGCTCGCGCAGCGTCTCCACCGGCACCCGCGTCTCGCCCGCCCACTCGCCGAGGGTGTCGTAGTACGAGTCGGGAGTGTCCAGGAACCGGACCCCGGACGCGCGCATCTGGCGCACCGTCTGCACGATGTCGTTGGTGTTCAGCGCGATGTGCTGGACACCGGCACCGCCGTAGAACTCCAGGTACTCGTCGATCTGGGACTTCTTCTTGGCGATGGCGGGCTCGTTGATCGGGAACTTGACCTTGAACGTGCCGTCGGCGACCACCTTCGACATCAGCGCGCTGTACTCGGTGGCGATGTCGTCGCCCACGAACTCCTTCATGTTCGTGAAGCCCATGACCTTGTTGTAGAACTCCACCCACTCGTTCATCCGGCCGAGCTCGACGTTGCCGACGCAGTGGTCGATCGCCTGGAAGGAGCGCCGGGCCGGCGGCTCGACGATCGGGTCGGCGGCGACGTACCCGGGCAGGTAGGGGCCGTCGTAGCCGCTCCGCTCGACCAGCGTGTGGCGGGTCCTGCCGTACGTGGCGATCGCCGCGAGGACGACGGTGCCGTGCTCGTCCTTCAGCTCGTACGGCTCGGCGACGGAGCGGGCGCCGTGCTCGACGGCGTACGCGTACGCGGCGCGGGCGTCCGGGACCTCGATGGCGAGGTCGACGACGCCGTCGCCGTGCGCGGCCACGTGGTCGGCGAGGAAGGCGCCCCACTCGGTGGACTGCTTGATCACCGAGGTGAACACGAAGCGGGCCGAGCCGCTCTCCAGGACGTAGGCGGCGGTCTCGCGGCTGCCGTTCTCCGGTCCGGAGTAGGCGACCAGTTTCATGCCGAAGGCGGTGGAGTAGTAGTGCGCCGCCTGCTTGGCGTTGCCCACGGCGAAGACGACCGCGTCCATTCCCTTGACCGGGAAGGGATCGGCCTGCCGGGCGGTCACGTCGGGAGTGTGGTGTGTGGTCTGCGTCATAGGGGCAGCGTGGGCCAGCTCCGCAAGGTGCGCAATAGTTTGCCTTTTCACTGGGCAATGTGTTCAGCCGTACGCGCCCGGCTACGGGCTTTCCGTACAGGATGACCACCGGGGAGGACCGTATGGCGATCGATCATCTGGACGGGCGGATCATCCTGCTGCTGGCGCGGGAGCCGCGCATCGGGGTGCTGGAGATGTCCCGGCGGCTGGGGGTGGCGCGCGGGACCGCGCAGGCCCGTCTGGACCGGCTTCAGTCGAACGGAGTCATCCGCGGATTCGGCCCCGAGGTGGATCCGGCGGCCCTGGGCTACCCGGTCACGGCGTTCGCCACGCTGCAGATCCGGCAGGGTCAAGGAGCCGACGTACGGGCCCACTTGACGACCGTCCCGGAGGTGCTGGAGCTGCACACCACGACCGGCACCGGGGACATGATGTGCCGCCTCGTGGCGCGCTCCAACGCCGATCTCCAGCGGGTGATCGACCGCGTCGTCGGTTTTGATGGCATCGTCCGGGCCTCCACGGCGATCGTCATGGAGAACCCCGTTCCGCTGCGGATCATCCCGCTGGTGGAGCAGGCCGCGCTCGGCGAGTGAACCGACCTGGCCGAGCTGGGGTGAGCAGAGGTGGACTTCTGGGAGTACGTGGGGAGCCGGCATCAGCAGCTGCTCGTCGACGCCTACCAGCACGCCAGTGTCGTCTTCCAGTGCATGGTGGTGGCGACCCTGCTCGGTGTGCTGATCGGGGTGGCCACCTACCGCAGCGAGTGGGCCGGCAATCTCGCCACGACCACCACCGCCACCCTGCTGACCATCCCGGCGCTGGCCATGATCGGTCTGCTGATCCCGGTGGTGGGGCTCGGGGTGCCGCCGACGGTGATCGCGCTGACGCTGTACGGGCTGCTGCCGATCGTGCGGAACGCGATCGTGGGGCTGCGCGGGGTCGACCCGTCGCTGGTGGACGCGGCCAAGGGCATCGGCATGTCGCGCGCGGCGCGGCTGGCCCGGGTGGAGCTGCCGCTGGCCTGGCCGCCGATCCTGACCGGGATCCGGGTCTCCACGCAGATGCTGATGGGCATCGCCGCCATCGCCGCGTACGCCTCCGGTCCCGGCCTCGGCAACCTGATCTTCCGCGGGATCGCCTCGCTGGGCAGCAAGAACGCGCTGAACCAGGTGCTCGCGGGCACCCTGGGGATCATCGTCCTCGCCCTGCTGTTCGACGCCGCGTACGTGCTGATCGGACGGCTGACCATTTCCAGGGGGATCCGTGCCTGACGCTGAGACATCCGGGACGGAGTCCGGGTCGGTCGGGGCGACCATCGAGCTGGAGAACCTGACCAAGCGGTACCCGGGCGGTGCGCTGCCGGCCGTCGACAACGTCAGCATGGACATCAGGGAGGGCGAGACCGTGATCCTCGTCGGCCCGTCCGGCTGCGGGAAGTCCACCCTCCTGAAGATGATCAACCGGCTGATCGAGCCGACGGGCGGCCGGATCCGCATCGGCGGCGAGGACGTCACCGACATGGACCCGGTGCGGCTGCGCCGCACGATCGGGTACGCGATCCAGGCGAGCGGGCTGTTCCCGCACATGACGGTGGCGCAGAACATCGCACTGGTGCCGAGGATGCTGCGCTGGCCCGCGTCCCGGGTGCGGGCGCGGGTGGAGGAGATGCTGGACCTGGTCGGTCTGGACCCCGGCGAGTTCCACGGCCGTTACCCGCGCCAGCTGTCCGGCGGTCAGCAGCAGCGGGTGGGCGTGGCGCGGGCGCTGGCGGCGGACCCGCCGGTGCTGCTGATGGACGAGCCGTTCGGCGCGGTCGACCCGATCACCCGGGACCACCTCCAGGACGAGCTGATCCGGCTCCAGCGGGAGCTGCACAAGACGATCGTCTTCGTCACCCACGACTTCGACGAGGCGATCAAGATCGGCGACCGGATCGCGGTGCTGCGCGAACGCTCCCACATCGCCCAGTTCGACACCCCGGAGGCGATCCTCACCAACCCCGCCGACGACTTCGTGTCGGGGTTCGTCGGCGCCGGGGCCGCACTGAAGCGGCTCAACCTCACCCGGGTGCGGGACGTGGAGATCACCGACTATCCGACGGCGACCGTCGACGACCCGCTCCAGCACGTCTTCGACCGGCTCCGCTCCAGCGGCTTCAACGAGATCCTGCTGCTCGACAAGCGGGGCCGCCCCTACAAGTGGCTCCGGCGCGGCGACATGACGCTCGCCAAGGGGTCGCTGGCCCGCGCGGGCACGCTGGTGCACGACACGGTGACCCGGGACGCGACGCTGCGGGACGCGCTGGAGGCGGTGCTCACCGACAACACGGGGCGGGTCGCGGTCACCGGGCGGCGTGGCGCGTACGAGGGTGTCGTGGACGTGGAGACGCTGATGAACTCCGTGCACGAACTGCTGGAGGCGGACCGCCTCGAGGCGATGGACGCCCAGCACGAGCTCGAGGAGCAGCGGTCCGCGCAGACGCACGCCGACCAGGAGGGTTTCGGCGGGGAGGCGAAGGCGTGAGAGCCCCCGCTTCCGACTCCTCCGGCTCTTCCGGGCGGCGGCCCGAGGGCGAGCACGACGTACGGGGGCACGCGTTCCGGGACGAGGGCGGCGGGCCGTCCGACGAGGCGGAGGCCCCTCCCCCGCCCCCGGCCGTGAAGCCGCCCCGGGTGACCTGGCGGAAGCTGACGTTCCTGCCGGTGGTGCTGATCGCCGTCCTGCTCGCGACCTGGCTCTGGTTCGAGCAGGCCGACCTCGACGCGCTCACCCGGAACGCCCTGTCGAACGGGCAGGTGACCAAGGCGCTGTGGCAGCACATCCAGCTCACCGTGATCTCGACGTTCTTCGTGCTGATCATCGCGATCCCGCTGGGCGTCCTGCTGACCCGCCGCATGTTCCGCGGAGCCACCCCGGTGGCGATGGCGCTGGCCAACATGGGCCAGGCGACCCCGGCGATCGGTCTGCTGGCGCTGCTGGTGATCTGGCTGGGCATCGGCCGCAGGGCGGCCCTGATCGGCATCATCGCCTACGCCGTGCTGCCGGTGCTGTCCAACACCATCGCCGGGCTGAGGGCCAACGACCCGACGCTGCTGGAGGCGGCGCGCGGCATCGGCATGTCCCCGCTGGGCGTGCTCACGCGGGTGGAGCTGCCGCTGGCCGTCCCGCTCATCCTGGCGGGTGTGCGGACGGCGCTCGTGCTGAACGTCGGCACGGCGACGCTGGCCACCTTCGGCGGCGGAGGAGGACTCGGCGTACTGATCACCACCGGGATCACCAGCCAGCGGATGCCGGTGCTGGTGGTGGGCTCGGTCCTCACCGTCGTCCTCGCGCTGCTGGTGGACTGGCTGGCCTCCCTGGCGGAGCTGCTGCTGCGGCCGCGGGGTCTGGAGGCGGGCTCATGAGCCGACGTCTCCGTCTGTTCCTGGCCGGGGCGCTGCTCGCGGTGGCCTCGGGCTGCGGGCTGACCAGCGGCTCCCCCATGGTCGACGACGTGGAACCGGGCTCGATCGGCAAGGGCAGGCCGCTGGAGGGCGCGGAACTCACCGTCACGTCGAAGGAGTTCACCGAGCAGCTCATCCTCGGCGCGATCATGGGCATCGCCTTCCAGGCGGCCGGCGCGGAGGTCGTCGACCGGACCGGCATCCAGGGCTCGGTCGGCTCGCGGGAGGCGGTCGTCAACGGCGAGGCGGACGCCGGGTTCGAGTACACGGGCACGGCGTGGATCACGTACCAGGGCAACAGCAGGCCGATCCCCGATCCGCGCGAGCAGTGGGAGGCGGTGCGGGACGCGGACGTGAGGAACGGGGTGACCTGGCTGGCGCCGTCGGAGCTGAACAACACCTACGCCCTCGCCATGAACCAGGCCAACTACGAGAAGTACCGTACGCGGACCCTCTCCGAGGTGGCGGAGCTGGCGAAGTCCGATCCGGGTGCGGTGACGCTGTGCGTGGAGGGCGAGTTCGCCAACCGCGCGGACGGGCTGCCTGGCATGGAGAAGGCGTACGGCATGAACATCCCGGCGCGCGACGTCACGCAGATGGACACCGGGATCATCTACACCCAGACGGCCGAGGGAGCCTGCACGTACGGCGAGGTCTTCACCACCGACGGGCGGATCAAGTCCATGAACCTGGTGGTGATGGAGGACGACAGGAAGTTCTTCCCCAACTACAACGCGGCGCCGACGGTCAACTCCGGCACGTTCGAGAAGTGGCCGGCCATCGCCGACGTCCTCGCCCCGGTGACGGCGAAGCTGGACAACACCGTGGCGCAGGACCTCAACGCGAAGGTGGACGTCGACGGGGAGGACCCGCACCAGGTGGCGCTGGACTGGATGGTGGAGGAGGGGTTCGTCAAGGAGGGCTAGCAGGCGGGGACCCCGCCGGTGCCCTTCTCCAGGGCGATCAGGGCGTCCACGGCGCTCTTGAGGGTGGTGACCGGGATCAGGCGCAGGCCCTCGGGGAGTTCCGCCTGCGCGTCGGAGCACTCGTCCTTCGGGACCAGGAAGACGGTGGCGCCGTCCCGCTCGGCCGCCTGCGTCTTCAGGGGTACGCCGCCGACCGCGCCGACGGTGCCGTCCGCGTCGATCGTGCCCGTACCGGCGATGACCCGGCCGCCGGTGAGGTCGCCGCCGCTGCCGTCGCCGTTCAGCTTGTCGACGATGCCGAGGGAGAACAGCAGGCCGGCACTGGGGCCGCCGACGTCGGCGAGCTCCAGGGTGACCTCGATGCCGTCGTCCTCGCGGTTCAGGTGGTTCAGGGCGGCCTGGGTGGCCTCGTCCTGGGACTCCTTCATCTGCTCGCGGTTGTACTGCTCGATCTCCTTGACGCTGTCGCCGCTGGGGTAGACGGAGTCGCGGGGCATGACCGCCCGGTCGGTGCCGAACCAGCTGTCGACGACGTCCGGGAGGTCGACGCGGGTGTCCGGGGAGGTCGCCTCGATGGTGGTCATCCGCAGCTGCCCGCTGGTCTCCCGTACGGGGGCGCCGGTGATCGTGATGACCTGGGTGCCCTTGTTCTCGCCGAGCACGTCCGCGGTCATGCCGGGCTGTGCGACGGAGAAGGGGAGCGGGGCGAACGCGGCTGTGGCCAGCAGCGCGACGACGGGGGCGGCCAGGGCGGCGAGGGCTTGGGGACGCGTGAGGCGGGAGAACACGAAGTCAATCTAACGTGCCGCGGCCGCGGGCAGTCGTGCCGCCTGGACCTACGCGGCCGCGGGCAGTCGTGCCGCCTGGACCTACGCAGCCGCGGGCAGTCGTGCCGCCTGGACCTACGCAGCCGCGGGCAGTCGTGCCGCTTGGACCTACGCAGCCGCGGGCAGTCGTGCCGCTGGGGCGGCACGGGTGGGCGCAGCGGCACCCGGCCAGCGCCGGTGAGTGAATCGCCCCCGGCCTGCACCGGTCAGCGGCGTCGGCGCGGGACGGGGGGAGTCGCGCAGCCCGGCGCTGACGGGGTGCCGTCGCGCCCACCCGTGCCGCCCTGCGGCACGCCTGCCCGCAGTGGGCGGAGGCGCGGGCACGCGGCGCGGCAGGCGAGGGGCGCGGGCACGCGGCGCGGCAGGCGAGGGGCGCGGGCACGCGGCGCGGGGTGCGAGGGGCGCGGGACAGGGGTTCAGCGCAAGGCCTCCGCGACCTCCCTGGCCGCGTCCATCACCCGCGTGCCGACCCGTTCCGGGACGACCTCCGCCAGCATCACCACGCCCACGCTGCCCTCGACCCCCGTCACCCCCAGCAGCGGCGCGGCCGCCCCGCACGCGCCCGCCTCCAGCTCCCCGTGCGTCAGCGTGTACCCCGGCTCGTCCGCCGCCCGCTGCCGGGCGGCGAGGATCGCCTTGCCCGCGGCCCCCCGGTCCAGCGGATGCCGGAAGCCGGCCCGGTACGCCACGTGGTAGTCCGTCCACGACGGCTCCACCACGGCCACCGCCAGCGCCTCCGCGCCGTCGACCAGCGTCAGGTGCGCGGTCGCGCCGATGTCCTCCGCCAGTGACCGCAGGGCCGGCATCGCCGCCTCCCGCACCAGCGGGTGCACCTGTCGGCCCAGCCTCAGCACACCCAGCCCGACCCGGGCCCGTCCGCCCAGATCACGGCGTACGAGAGCGTGCTGCTCCAGCGTGGCGAGCAACCGGTAGACAACAGTCCGGTTCACGCCCAGTTTGTGGGAAAGCTCGGTGACGGTCAGCCCATGGTCCGTATCGGCCAGCAGCTTGAGGACACGCAGTCCCCTGTCGAGCGTCTGAGAGGTCTCCGCGGTCACGACGCCCACTCCTTAGTGGTGAGGTCGACGGCCCCCTCGCGGCAGATGCGTCACCGAGTCCCGTCGGTCACGCGCTTCAGAGGCCGCCGATCGGCCGGCGGCCCGGTCCTGACCCGGGCACAGTCGCTTCACGGCTGCGCTCCGCGGCGGCGCTGCCACGGGGCGTGTGCGTAGCGGGACAGTAGCGAGCCGGTTCGGTCAGCGGAAGGCTCCGTCCAGAATCCGGGCACTCTCACAGGGAAGTGGTGTCGTTTGTCCTCATACGTACACACGCTGTCACCGCATGCGCGTGGCCCACTCCTGCACCTTTTCGATCCGCTGGCGCAGCTGTCCCGCCGTGGCCTCCGCCGAGGGCGGGCCGCCGCAGGTCCGGCGCAGCTCGGTGTGGATCACGCCGTGCGGTTTGCCGCTCTGGTGGACGTACGCGCCGACGAGGTTGTTGAGCCGCTTGCGCAGCTCCATCATCTCCTTGTGGGAGACCACGGGCCGCCGCTCGGCGGGCAGTTCGACCAGGTCGGCCTCGCTGTCCGGCTTCTTGCGGCTGTGCGCGATCTGCCGGGCCTGCCGCTTCTGGAGCAGCAGCTGCACCTGGTCGGGTTCGAGGAGTCCGGGGATGCCGAGGTAGTCCTGCTCCTCCTCGCTGCCGGGGTGGGCCTGCATGCCGAACTCGGCGCCGTTGTACATCACCCGGTCGAAGACGGCGTCGGACTCCAGCGCCTCGAAAGGCAGCATGTCCTGCTCGCCGGTGTCCTCGTCCTGCTCCCGGTTCGCCTCCTCCATCTCCTTCTCGGACTCGGCGTACGGGTCCTCCTCGCCCTCCTTCTTGGGCTTGTCGAGGACGTGGTCGCGCTCGCGCTCCATCTCGTTGGCGAAGCCGAGCAGGTCCGGGATGGTCGGCAGGAAGACGGACGCGGTCTCGCCGCGCCGCCGGGACCGTACGAAACGGCCGACGGCCTGGGCGAAGAACAGCGGGGTGGAGATGGTGGTGGCGTACACGCCGACCGCGAGGCGCGGGACGTCGACGCCCTCGGACACCATGCGGACGGCGACCATCCAGCGGTCGGTACCGCTGCTGAACGTGTCGATGTTCTTCGACGCGCCGGTGTCGTCGGACAGGACGACGGTGGCCTTGCTGCCGGTGATCTCGCGGATCAGCTTGGCGTACGCCCGCGCGGAGTCCTGGTCGGCGGCGATGACGAGGGCGCCGGCGTCCGGGATGGCCTTGCGGACCTCGGTGAGCCGCTGGTCGGCGGCGCGCAGCACGGCCGGCATCCACTCGCCGCGCGGGTCCAGCGCGGTGCGCCAGGCCTGGCTGACGGCGTCCTTGGTCATGGGCTCGCCGAGGCGGGCGGCGATCTCGTCGCCCGCCTTGGTGCGCCAGCGCATGTTGCCGCTGTACGACATGAAGATGACCGGACGGACGACGTTGTCGGCGAGGGCGGAGCCGTACCCGTAGGTGTAGTCGGCGGACGAGCGCCGGATACCGTCGTCGCCCTCCTCGTACGTCACGAAGGGGATGGGGTTGGTGTCGGAGCGGAACGGCGTACCGGTGAGCGCGAGCCGCCGCGTGGCCGGCTCGAACGCCTCCAGGCAGGCCTCGCCCCAGGACTTGGAGTCACCGGCGTGGTGGATCTCGTCGAGGATGACCAGGGTCTTGCGCTGCTCGACGCGGTTGCGGTGCAGCATGGGGCGCACGCCGACACCGGCGTACGTCACGGCGACGCCGTCGTACTCCTTGCCGAGCGGGCCCGCGCTGTACTCCGGGTCGAGCTTGATGCCTATCCGCGCGGCGGCCTCGGCCCACTGCTTCTTCAGGTGCTCGGTGGGCGCGACGACGGTCACCTGCTGCACCACGTGGTGGTGCAGCAGCCAGGACGCCAGCGTCAGCGCGAACGTCGTCTTGCCGGCGCCGGGCGTGGCGACCGCCAGGAAGTCCCGGGGCTGCGTCTGGATGTACTTCTCCATCGCCCCCTGCTGCCATGCGCGCAGCTTGCCGGCGGTACCCCAGGGGGCACGTCCGGGAAAGGCCGGGGACAGGTGGTGCGAGTGGGACGCGGAGCTGGCGGTGGTAGTCACGATCTCCGAGGGGGTGGTTCGGGCGGCGCATCTGCGTATGACAACCGGGCCACCCTACCGATGGCCCGGAGCTGTCGACGCCGGTACGGGGCCGAGACCGCCCGGGATGGGACTCAGGTCACATCGCCCTGCTCAGCCAAGTCCCTCAGCGCTTCGGAGATGGCCTTGACCTCATCCATGCTGCCGGTCGCCACGGCGATGACCAGGCGCTCGGCCGCGTCGATGTCGGGGCGCAACCGCACCTCGTTCATGGCCAGGAAAACAACGCAGGACACCCAGGCCGTCCGCTTGTTCCCGTCGACGAAGGGGTGGTTGATGACCAGGGACTGCAGGAGTGCCGCAGCCTTGTCGAACAGGTCGGCGTATGCCTCCTGTCCGAACATGGAGGCCGAAGGACGATGCACGGCGGACTCCAGCAAACCCGCATCACGCACGACGACAACCTGGTCGTCGACGGCGTCCTCGGCGATGACCAGGACGTCCTCGGCCTGAAGGTAGACGTACGTCACTTCAGCCGCTCCAGCAGTTCGGCCCACTTGGCGGTCTGCTCCTTGGCGGCCTTGCGCACCAGCGCCTGGTGCGCGGTCCGCGCCAGATAGTCGTCCACGGCCCGCAGCAGTATCGCGTGCATACTGACACCCTCCTCGTCGGCGCGCAGCTTGAGAGCTTCCGTCTGGTCGTCGCGGAGACGCAGGTTCATAGCCATACCAAAACGGTACCACCCCATGACATCAAAGTGGTACTACTCAACCGCTCTCACCCGCATAGCCACCCACACCCCCGCCAGCGCCACCGCCGCCATCGGCAGGAACACCGCCGCGAAGGCGGCCGGGTGGGAGCCGGTGGCCTCCGTCGCCGCGTGACTGACCGTGCCGCCGCCCAGGGCCGCGAAGGCGGCACCGCCCGCGGCCAGCAGGAGGACGTTGGAGAGGCCGTCGGAGATCTGGAGGGCGGCGGAGTTGGTGCCGGCCTCCTCGGGGGCGGAGAGCTGGAGCAGCAGGACGCTGGTGGAGGAGATCACCAGGCCCATGCCGAAGCAGCCGAAGGCCCAGGCGACCGCGACCGTCCAGGCCGGTACGGCCTCGATCAGCACACTGGGGGCCGCCGCGATCGCCGCCGCCACCAGCACCATGCCGAGGGCCATCAGGCGTTCCCGGTACGGCTCCAGGCGGGGCCGGGACTGGAACCAGGAGCCCAGCGCCCAGGTTCCGCCGCCCGCCGCGAGGGAGAAGCCGGCCAGGGTCGGGCTGAGGCCGCGCTGGGTGACCAGCATCAGCGGGACGAAGGACTCCGCCGCGATGAAGGAGCCGGCGGCGACCCCGCGCAGGAGGACGACCGAGGGCAGTCCGCGCGCCGCGCGGTAGGTGCCGCGCGGGAGCAGGCCGAGCACGGCCGGGACCAGCAGGGCGACGCCCAGCGCGCCCGGCAGCAGCGACACCCGGCGCAGGTCCTGGGCGGCGTACTGGAGCAGGCCCGCGCCGAGGGAGATCGCCAGGGCCAGGCGGATGCGGCGGCCGTCGAAGGAGGCCGGTGCGTCCGTGTCCCCGTTCACCGGGCCGGACGCCAGGCGTCGTATCTGCGGCAGCGCGAGCGCCAGCGGGAACACCACGAGCACCGGGATGCCGAGGAACACCCAGCGCCAGCCGATGTGCTCCGTCACCGCGCCGGAGGCCAGCGGGCCGACGATCGACGGCACCACCCAGCTCGCCGCGAACGCCGCCATGATCGCCGGCCGCAGCCGCTCCGGGTAGGCCCGTCCGACGATGACGTACAGCGCGACGATCACCAGTCCGCCGCCGAGTCCCTGCACGGCCCGCCCCAGGATGAACAGCCACATCGCCCCGGCCGTCCCGGCGAGCAGCAGCCCGGCCGCGAAGGAGACGATGCCCCAGGCCAGCGGCGCGAGCGGACCCCGCCGGTCGGACCACTGGCCGGACAGCACCATGCCGAACAGGCTGGTCGTGAAGTACCCCGAGAACGCGAACGCGTACAGCGGCACCCCGTCCAGCTCCCGCGCCGCCACCGGCATCGCCGTGCCCACCGCCGTCGCCTCGAAGGCGATCAGCAGCACCACGGAGACGATGCCGATGCTCAGCGCCCGGTAGGGGCCGCTCAGCACGGTCTCGTCGGGGGCGGCGGCCGGGGAGGGGGCGGCGGCGGGCTCGGTGACATCGGTGTCACGCGGGTTCGGGGCGGTCATGACCGCCAGAGTAAGGGCCACGGCCCGGTTTGACCCCTGTCGGGGGTCGGGACCGGCACCGGGACCTTGGTCGTAGGACCGGGCCCACCCGTTCATGAACGGCGTGTGGCAGTCGTATTGCGGCCCCCGGCATGTCCTTGAACGCCGTCTCCGGCCCGCCGTACGGTCGTCACACCGGTTCGGAACGGCGAGGCATCGCACGGCGCTTCGCCCCCCCGACACGGCCGTGTGCCCGAGTGGCCCAGGGACTCGCCTGCAAAGCGAGGTACGCGGGTTCGATTCCCGCCACGGCCTCCACATGGGGCGGGGTGCTCTCCAGCGCACCCCGCCCGCTTCGTCAGCGCCCCGAAGGGGCGCGGGGCTGTGTCAATATGCGGCTCCGCCGCGCGGGCGCGACCCGTCACGACGGCGCCGCAGCCGACCAACAAACCCAACAACCGCACCCCAGCGGAGCGCTAAAGCACGCCCCCCGCCTCGTCCTGGAACAGCTCCGTCCAGTAGTGCCAGTCCGCGTCGGTGGTGGTGCCCGTCGGGTCGATGGAGGACAGGACCTGGATCATCGTCAGCGCCAGCTGGTCGTAGGTGTCGGTGGTCAGCGCGTGGCCCGACGCCTCGTCGATGGCGTGCTCGCGGTGGAGCAGCCAGAGGGTGAAGGCGAGGGTGGAGACGTCCGTGTTCAGCGGGTGGAGGACGCCTTCCGGTTCGCTCCAGTTGAGCACCGCGCCCGTGGTGCCGTCGACGACCAGGCTGTTGTCCTCGATCAGGTACCCCAGGCGTATCAGGTGCTCGGCGCGGGCGGGGAGATGGGCGTCGGGGAGTTCGCGTTCGTCGGTGTAGTACTCCGCGAGGGTGCGCAGCGGCAGGTCGGTGTCCAGCTGGAAGAGGAAGCCGTCCTCCGGCAGGCCCGTCTCGCGCAGGAAGCGGCGGGTCGGCTCGTGCGTGAGCGTCGCGGGGAAGTCGACCTCCTCGAAGCGGACCACTCCGCCCCGGCCGAACTCGTCGTCCAGCAGGCGGAGGGGGAGGTCCAGGGCGAGGCCCGAGGCCGTGCCGGGGCCCGCCGCCAGGGCCAGCGGCCTGATCAGCGCGGCCATCTTCCAGAACGGCGCCGGCTCGCCGTCCGTGCCCTCCTCGAAGACCGCCAGCAGCTGCCGGGAGGCCTCCGCGACCGCCTTGGTGCCGTACCGGCCCGCGTAGGCGGCGAACTGGCCGCGCAGGCCCGCCAGTTCGTCCGTCGCCGCCGCGAACCGCACCAGCGTCGGCAGGGACGGGGCGAGCGGGCGGCGGTCCATCAGGTCGGGGCGGTCGTGGAAGAAGAACGTCGTGGACACCTCGCCGGTCGCCCCGTCGAGCAGCACCGACTCCGTCTCCAGACCGGCCGGGCCCAGCAGTCCGCCGATGACCAGCTGGTCCCGCAGCTCCGCGGAGAGCCGGTCGCCGGGGCCGTCCGTCGAGTCGCCCACCGTGCGCGGGCCGCCGGGCCGCGCCAGCTCCGCGAAGCCGAACAAGCCGCTGCCGGCGGGCAGTCCGGGACCGGTCAGCCAGTCGCGCGTGGACGCGTGCGTGATGAAGGGATCGAGGTCGGCGCCGGTGAGTGTGATCGCCGTCGCGACAACGGTGTCGGTCGTGCTCATGATTCCCCCGCGATACGTGTGCTCGGTCCCGGGCCCGCGAACGTCCCGCCCCGGGCAGGACGGCCCTGACCCTTCCGGACCCGTCAGCCGTCCCCCACTGCTCGGAACACTACGCGGCACCACTGACAACGCCCCGGACCGAGGGCGGCGAACGCGACGCCCCCATCACACAGGACGCCTGAGCGACCGTTCGCGTTGCCTCCCCGCGGGAACCATCCGGAACGACGCTCAGCCCCCGGTCGTCACCACCGCGGCCTGCGGCCGGATCGGCAGCCGGTTCACCGGGCGGCCCGTGGCGGCCCGTACGGCGGAGGCGATCGCCGCCGGCGAGGTCACCACCGGCACCGCGCTGACCGCCTTCGCGCCGAACGGCGCGACCACGTCCCGCTCCTCGACCAGCTTCACGATGTGGATGTCCGGCGCGTCCAGCGCCGTCGGCAGGGCGTACCCGGTCAGGTCGGGGTGGCGGACCAGCCCGCGCGGCGTGCGCAGGTTCTCGGTGAGCGCGGCGCCCAGGCCCTGGGTCACGCCCGCCTCGATCCGGGCGGCCAGCTGCGCCGGGTTCAGCACCCGGCCCACGTCCTGGGCGACCGCCAGCTCCACGACCCGTACCGAGCCGAGCTCGATGTCGACGTCGACCACCGCGCGGATCGCGCAGAAGGACATGCCGACGAAGGCGTCACCCTGGCCGGAGGCGTCCAGCGGCTCCGTCGGGTGCGGGCGGCACTGGGCGGTGGCCCACAGCTCCTTGCCCTCCATCGCCTCGGTGACGGTCGTGGACAGCACCCCGTCGTACGAGGTGATCTTGCCGTCGGTGATCTGGAGCAGCTCGGTGGACATGCCGAACTGGTGCGCGAGGGGCTGGAGGAGCTGGGTGCGGACCATCTTCGCCGCGCGCTCCACCGCGCCGCCCGACACCCACGTGTGCCGGCCCCGGCAGCCGGGGCCGGCCGGGGGCTGGTCGGTGTCGACGGGCACCACGTGCACCTCGTCGATGCCGAGGGTCTCCTGGACGATCTGCCGGGCCAGCGTCGAGAAGCCCTGGCCGCTCTCCACGGCCGCGCACAGCACCGTCGCCACGCCGCCCTGGACCCGCACGGTGGCCGTGGACACCTCGTCCGCGCCCTCCGCGCCGAGCATGTGCACCATGCCCAGGCCGTAGCCCACGCCCCGGCGCACCGCGCCCGGCTCGCCCGCGCCCTCGGGGCCGCCGGGCAGCAGCCACTCGTCCTCGGGGGTGTCCTTGGGCAGCGGCGGCAGCGGGAAGTCCCGTACCGCCTCCAGGAGTTCCGCGACCGGGGCCGGACAGGTCACCGTCTGGCCGGTGGGCAGCACGTCGCCGGTGGCCATCACGTTGCGCAGGCGCAGCTCCGCCGGGTCGACGCCGAGCTTCTTGGCCAGCTTGTCCATCTGCGCCTCGTAGGCGGCGCACACCTGCATGGCGCCCTCGCCGCGCACATGGCCGGAGGGGGGGTTGTTGGTGCGTACGGCCCAGCCCTCGATGAAGGCGTTGGGCACGACGTACGGGCCGCAGGCGAAGGCGACGGCGGCGGCGAGGGCCTCGGAGGAGGTGTCGGCGTAGGCGCCCGCGTCGAGCAGGATCTGCGCCTCGACCTTCACCAGCCTGCCCTCGGCGTCGGCGTGGTGGCGGTAGCGCAGCAGCGTGGGGTGGCGGTGGGTGTGGCCGAGGAAGGACTCCTCGCGCGTGGCGGCGAGTTTCACCGGGAAGCCGGTCTTCAGCGCCAGCAGGCCGAGCGGGAGCTGGAAGCTGCGGTCCTCGCGGTCGGCGGTGGCGCCGGGCACCCCGGTGACGACGACCTTCACCCGATCGGGTGCCAGGCCGAACGCGGCGGCGGCGGTGTCCCGGTCGCCGTGCGGGTCGGTGGAGGCCAGGTACAGCTCCACGCCGCCGTCCGGGCGGGGCACGGCGAGACCGGCCTCGGCGCCGATGGGGGCGGGGTCCTGGCGGCCGATGCGGTACAGGCCCTCGACGACGACGTCGCCGGCCGCGTCGGGGTCGCCGTGGCGCAGCGGGATGTGCCGGATCAGGTTGCCGTCGGGGTGCAGCGGTTCGGCCTCGAACGCCTGCTCGGGGTCGGTCACCGGGTCGAGCACCTCGTACTCGACGATGACGGCGGCGGCGGCCATCCGCGCGGTGTCGGGGTGGTCGGCGGCGACGGCCGCGATGGGCTCGCCGTGGTGGCGTACGACCTCGGAGGCGAAGACCGGGCGGTCGGCCGTGCCGCGGCCGTGCAGCGGGTCGCCGGGGACGTCCTCGTGCGTGACCACCGCGCGGACGCCGGGCATCTCACGCGCGTGGGTGGTGTCGATGGACACGATGCGCGCGTGCGGGTGCGGTGAGCGCAGCACGGCCGCCCACAGCAGGCCCTCGGCCCACAGGTCGGCGGCGTACGGGAAGGTGCCCTCGGTCTTGGCGCGGGCGTCGGCGGCCGGGAGGGAGACGCCGAGTCCGTGCGGGAGCGGTTCCGGTTCGGGGGCGGCCTCCGCGGCCCGTACGGCCTGCGCGGTGGCTGCTTCGTCGGTCACGCCTGGCCTCCGTCCTCGCCGTACGGCTGGTCATGGGGCTGCTCATCGGGTCCGGGGGTGCCGAACGCGGCGGGGTTGACGCCGCCGGCGCCGGGGCCCGCCTGGTGCGGGATGCGGGGCGGTTCCGCCTCGCCGTCGGAGTCGTCCTCGTCGGACGCGGCGTACGCCTCGCGTTCGGCGACGACCTCCTGGACGGCGTTCACCACGCCCCGGTAGCCGGAGCAGCGGCAGAGGTTGCCGCACAGGGCCTGGCGGGTCTCCAGCTCGGTGGGCGCCGGGTTGCCCTCCAGGAGGTCGTGCACGGTCATCGCCATGCCCGGCACGCAGAAGCCGCACTGCACGGCGCCGCACCGCGCGAGCGCCCGCTGCACGTCCGAGGGCCGGCCGTCCTGCGCCAGGCCCTCGACGGTACGGACCTCGCTGCCGGCCGCGGTGACGGCCGGGACCAGGCAGGACGCCACGAGCCGGCCGTCGACCTGCACGTTGCAGGCCCCGCACTCGCCCTGCGAGCAGCCGTCCTTGGCACCGGCGAGGCCGAGCCGCTCGCGCAGCACGTAGAGCAGCGACTCGCCGATCCAGGCGTCGGTGACGGGCCGGTCGGTGCCGTTGACGCGGAGCACGTAGGAGGCGAGGGGGTGGTCGTCGTGCGGTGCGACCGGCTCGCCCCGGTCGTCGGGAGCGTCCGGGGTGTCCGGAGCGCCGGGTGCCGTGTCGGCGTCCGGGGACTCGGCGTCGGCGGGTCCTGTCGCCGGTTCCGCGTCCGGCGCGGGCTCGGCGGGGGCCGCGGAGGACTCGGCCGGGGTCACGGAGGGCTCCGACAGGCCCTCGGCGGCCTCGGGAGCCCCGTGGGTGTCCGCGGGGGCCTCACCGGCCCCGGAAGCGGGCACCGGGGCGTCCTGGCCGTCGGGGTGCGGATGCTCCCGGAGTCCGGCCGGGGCGCCCTCGGCGGCCTCCGCCCCGGACTGCCACTGCGGCTCCGCGTGCCCCTCGACGGCGAACGGCTGAGGAACACCGGCGTGCCCGGACGGCTGCCGAGGCGCGGGACCGTCGCCCTGGCTGCCGGGCTCGCCGTGGAACTCCGCGGCGTGAGCGGACATGCCCGAGGCCTCCGGCACGGGGCCGGCGTCCGGCCGCCCCTGAGCGGCACCTGCTCCGGGCCGCCCCGGCACGTACTCGGGACCGGCGTCCGGCCGCCCCGGCACGTGCTCGCCGGCCGGCTGCACGGGCGTGCCCTGGGCCGGCGTCCCGCCGTACACGTCCTGACCTGCGGGGGGCTCGTCCCGGTCGCCGGGCTCGGCGTACGGGAGTGGTTCGGCGGCGGGCAGGGGCCGGCCGCCGTACGCGACCGCGCCGGGCGGCTGCTGGGGTGCGGGGCCGTCGGTGCGGGGCCGGGGGGCGGGTTCCCGCGGGTCCGCCGCGGGGGCGTGTTCGGCGCCCTGCGGCTCCTGGTCCTCGTTCTGCGGGACGCCGGGTACGCCGGGTCCCCACGGGTGTCCGATGGCCTCCGCGTGCGCCCAGGGGGCGGGGGCGCCGCCCGGCAGGGTGGCCGGCGGGGTGCCGCCCCACTGCTCGACCAGGGCGGACGCGGTGAACTCGCCCGACTCGTCCGGCAGGTCGCCGTCGGCCACGGGGATCGACCACTGGCCGGTGACGTCGTACCCCGGCGCCGGGTTCTCCGGGACCTGCTCCTCGTAGGTCCACTGCCCGGTCGCACCGGGGTCGTACGTGAACCGGTCCCCCGGTGCCGCACCCGCCTCGGGGGCCTGCGGGTCGTGCCACTGGGCGCCGTCGACGGGCGCGCCGGGTACCCCCCAGGAGCCGGGGGCGGCCGGGTCGGTGCCCGCGGTGATCGCCGGGTCGACCGTGATCTGCGGCGGCACATAGCCGTGGCCGGGCGCGGCGAGCGGGCTCTCCATGGCGTCCAGCAGGGCGTCGATGCCGCCCTCGGGGAGATTCACGAAGGCCGTGGCGCCGTCGTCGTAGTCGCCCTGGGGCAGCGGGTCCCAGCGGCTGCCGCCCGGGGGCGTGCCCTGTCCGTGCTGGTCGTCGGTCACGACAGCGCCCTCCCCAGTGCTCGTCGGGCCAGCGCGGCGACGGTGCGCCGCAGGTGCAGTACCGCGGGCGGAAGCGGTGGGACGGTGCCGTCCTCGCCGGGGGCGGCGTCGGGGATGCAGGCCGCGGCGACGTACTCCCCGAACGCGGTCAGTGCCTCGGGCACGATCGCGCGGTTGTTGTCCCAGTCGATGAGCTGCGCGACCCACTGCTCGGCGTCCAGGGGCCGCAGCGGCATCGGAGCTATGGCGCCCACCGCGCAGCGCACCCCGCGGCGGGCCGGGTCGAGCACCAGGGCGACGGAGGCGACCGCGCGGCCGGGGCCGGTGCGGCCGGTCGCCTTCAGGAAGACCTGGGGTGCGTGCAGCAGCGGCACGCGCACGTAGCCGATGAGTTCACCGGGACGCAACAGGTCCATCCCGGCCAGTAGGTGCGACACCGGGAGTTCGCGGCGGACTCCGCCCGGGCCCGCGATGATCAGCGTCGCCTCCAGCGCGGCCAGCACCGGCAGCGCGTCCCCGGTGGGGGCGGCGGAGGCGATGTTGCCGCCCAGGGTGCCCGCGTTGCGGATGTGCGGCGGTCCGGCCGCGCGCGCGGAGGCGGCGAGCGCCGGGATGAGGGCGGCGAAGTCGGGGCGGCCCATGCGCGCGTGGGTGAGACCGGCGCCGAGCAGCGCGTGTCCGTCCAGGTACTGCCAGCCGCGGATCTCGCTGATCCTGCCGAGGCCGACCAGCGCGGCGGGCCTGAGCTGCCCGGAGTTGACGGCGGCCATCAGGTCGGTGCCGCCCGCGACGGGCACGGCGGCGGGCATCGCCGTGAGGGCCGCCACGGCCTCGTCGAGCGTCGTGGGCAGCGTCACGGCCTGCGCCGCCTGCGGTGCGTGCGTGCTCAAGTCCGGCTGCCCCTTCCCGCTGCCCCACCTGGTCCCACCTGTGCTGCCGTACGGTACGGCCTGACAGGGCGGACGTGGCAACTCTGGCACATCTTGGCAGGTGCCGAGGACGGGGGTCCGCTAGGAGGCATTCGCCCACCTCACCCCGGACGTGGTCGTTTTCGCCCCACATCACCGATGCGCTTCACATCGGCACTCTTCGGTGACTTTCGTACACGTTCCGCATGACCTGTTCGACACGGGACGAACAGATGCGCACACCCCGTTCCGGGTTCCCGGCGCCGGGCGGGCCGCCCCGTGCCGGGAACCCGGAACGGGCGGGCTACCCGTGCGGCGGCGGGCCGTCGATCGGGCGCCCCAGGACTCCCGGGCGCCGCTGCCAGGGCAGCGGTCCGGTGGGCGGCCGGTAGGCGACCCCCAGGGCGTCCAGGCGCCGGTAGTGGGCGGTCATCCGCCGTTCGAAGCCGGCGAAGTCCCGGTCGGCGGGGGCGGGCAGATCGCTCCAGGCGACCTCGGAGAGCGCGGCGAGCCGGGGGAACGTCTGGTAGTCGACACGCCCCTGGTCCTCCATCACCTCGGTCCACACGTTGGCCTGGGTGCCCAGCACCCGCGCGGCCTCCTCGCCCGTCAGCTCCGACGGCACGGGCTCGAACCGGTAGACGTCCTCCAGGGTGCGCACGTACCCGATCGGCACCGGCTCGTCGGGGCCCGCGTCCTGACGGTAGTCCAGGTACACGTACTGCTGGGGGCACATGACCACGTCGTGCCCCGCGCGGGCGGCGGCCACCCCGCCGGAGTAGCCGCGCCAGGACGACACCGCGGCGCCCGGTGCCAGGCCGCCCTCCAGGATCTCGTCCCAGCCGATCAGCCGCCGCCCCCGCGCGGCGAGCCACTTGTCGAAGTGCCCGATGAACCAGGACTGGAGCGCGTCCTCGTCCGGCAGTCCGAGGTTGCCGATCTGTTTCTGCGCGGTGTCCGAGGCGCGCCACTGGTCCTTGAGGCATTCGTCGCCGCCGATGTGCACGAACGGCGAGAACGGGCCGGCGTCCGCGGGGAACAGTTCCAGGACTTCCTCGAGCACTCCTTCGTAGAACCGCAGGGTGTTGTCAGTGGGGGCGAGTACGTTCGGATTGATCCCCCAGGTGTCCCAGACGGTCAGGGAGGCGGTGTCGACGACATCGGAGTTGCCGAGTTCCGGATACGCGGAGACGGCGGCCTGCGAGTGGCCGGGTATGTCGATTTCCGGGACGACGCCGATATGCCGCTCGGCGGCGTAGGCGACGATCTCGCGGATGTCGTCCCGGGTGTAGTGACCGCCGTGCGGTCTGTCGTCCCACAGCGGTGACGCGCGGTGTCCGATTTTCGTCCTGGCACGCCAGGAGCCGATCTCGGTGAGCTTCGGATACCGCTGGATCTCGATGCGCCAGCCCTGGTCGTCCGTCAGGTGGAAGTGGAGGACGTTGAGTTTGTGCGCCGCCATCAGATCGAGATAGCGCAGCACGCCTTCCTTGGGCATGAAGTGCCGGGCCACGTCGAGCATCAGTCCGCGCCAGCGGAAGCGGGGCCTGTCCTGGATCTCGGCTTCCGGCAGCTCCCAGGCGGCGCGCCCGAGGCGCGCCCGCCGGAACGCGTCGGGGCCGAGCAGTTGCCGGAGCGTCTGCGCGCCGGCGAAGGCACCGGCCGGGTCACCGCTCACGATCAGCGCGCGGTGGTCACGGACGGTGATGCGGTAGGCCTCGGGCGGGAGGTGGTGATCGTGCCGCAGCTCGATCGCGTTCTCCGCGGCCCGTCCGGGTGGGCCGGGTTCGCCCTCCCTCAGCGGTAGGCCGGTGGCCGCCTGCAACGTCGTGCGCAGCCAGCGTTCGGCACTGCCCACACCCGGTCCCGCCGTCAGCGTCGTGTCCTCGTCGAGGACGAAGACCCGCTCACCCCACGTGCGCACGCTCAGCGGCGCGGGAATCAGTTCCGTCAGTGAAGTCACATCAGTCCTTTACCGCGCCGCCCAGTCCGGAGACCAGACGTCGCTGTACGAGTACGAAGAAGACCAGTACCGGAATCGTCATCACCGTGGACGCCGCCATGACCCCGCCCCAGTCCGGATCGTCGGGTTTGTAGAAGACCAGCAGCGCCATCGGCAGGGTCGACTGCGAGATGTCGCTGATGATGAACGACTTGGCGAACAGGAAGTCGTTCCAGGTGGAGATGAACGAAAACACGCTGGTGGCCACCAGGCCCGGCAGGACGAGCGGGAAAAGGATCTGCCAGAGAAAGCGGGCGCGGCTCGCCCCGTCGATGTAGGCGGCCTCCTCCAGCGCCTCCGGAACGGCCTTCACGAACCCCCGCAGCATCCAGATCGCGAAGGGCAGGGAGAACGCGATGTGCGGCAGGATCAGCGACCACAGCGTGTTCAACTGTCCGAAGTCCCGCATGACGAAGAACAACGGGATGGTCAGCGCCTCCACGGGCACCATCTGGGCCACCAGAAACATGATCAGCAAGGTGGTCCGCAGCCGGAACCGGAATCGTGTCACGGCGGTCGCGGCGAGAAAGGCGATCAGCGCGGAGGCGATCACCACGGCGAGAGCGACGACGACGCTGTTGAGGAAGTACCGGCCGAATTCCTGCTGTCCGAACACCCGCCGGAACGAGTCCAGCGTGGGCGCGAGCGTCCAGGGCCGCGGCTCGGTCGACTCGATCTCCCCGGCCGGTTTGAAGGCGCTCAGCACCATCCAGTACAGCGGGAAGGCCACCACGGCGGCGGTCAGCAGCGCCGCCGACTCGGCCGCCAGCCGCCCCGGACGCCGTACGAACCGGCGCACAGGATTCACCCGGGGTTTCCCGTCCCGGCTCACAAGGCTCACAACTCCTCCCCTTGGCGGCGCAGCAGTCGCAGGTACACCAGCGTCACGGCGAGCAGGATCAGCAGCATCACCACGCCGATCGCCGCGCCGAGGCTGTACTGCGAGGACGCGAACGCCTGCTGGTAGGCGTAGACGTTCAGGACCAGGTTCTGGCCGGCGATGCCCCCGCCGCCCGTCATGACGTAGATCTGGGTGAAGACCTTGAAGTCCCAGATGACCGACTGGATGGTGACGACGACCAGGATCGGCCGGAGCATCGGCGCGAGCACCGAGCGCCAGATCCGCCACTGCGAGGCCCCGTCCAGGGAGGCGGCCTCCAGCACCTCGGAGGGTACGGCGCGGATCCCGGCGTAGACCGTCACCATCACGAACGGGAAGGAGCACCAGACCACTTCGAGCAGGACGAGGAAGAAGGCGCTGAACCGCCCGTACGTCCACGAGTGGTCGCCGAGCCCCAGCACCCGGTTGACCGGCCCGAAGTCGGCGTCGAAGAGGAACAGCCAGACCGTGGACCCGGTGATCGCCGGTGTCGCCCACGCGCCGAGCGCGGCCAGCATCAACGCCAGCCGCGGCACGGCCCGCACCCGCGTCAGCAGCACGGCGAGCGCACACCCCGCGGCCAGCGTGCACACCACACAGGCCCCCGCGAACACCACGGTGGCCAGCAACACCTGCCAGAACCGCTCATCGGCGAAGAGCTCGGTATAGTTCCCGAACCCTTCGAAGGTGGTCGGCTCACCGCCACTGACCTGCGCCTGGGTGTAGTGGAAGAGCGAGATCAACCCGAGCTGATATACGGGGTAGGCGAGCAGCCCCCCGAGAACGACCAACGCCGGCGCCAGATACAACCAGGGCGCAGTGGAGCGCCCCTGCAAGGGGCGCGGGGCTGTACTGGATTTGCGGCTACCACCGCGTGGGCGCGACAAGCCACCGGCTACCGGCAGCCGCAGACGATCCGCGCCCCGCGAGCTATTGGGCACCGTCATCCGACGGTTCCGAACGCCTCGTTCATCTTTTTCGCCGCGTCCGCCGAGGCGGCACCCACGCTCTTCTTACCGCTCACGACCTCCTGGAACATCGTCGGCAGCACCAACGACGAATCGATCTGCGCCCATGCCGGAGAAGCCGGCACGAACTTCGTCTCCGCACCCAGCGTCTCCACGAACGGCTTCACGAAGGCCTCCTTCGCGGCCGCCTGCTCCCGCACGTCGGAGAAGGTGGGCAGGAACCCCATGCCCTCGAAGAGCGCACCCTGCGCCTCCTTCGACGCGAGCCGCTTCATCAGGTCGACGGCGAGGGTCCGGTGCGACGTGGACTTCAGCACGCCGAGGTTGTTCCCGCCGGCGAACGCGGGGGCGATGGACCCGGCCTCGACACCCGGCAGCGGCACGACGGCGTACTTGCCCTTGACCTTCCCGGCCTCGACGGCCGCGTGGCTGAAGTCGCCGCCGATCGCCATGGCCGCCTTGCCCGAGGCGAAGGCGGTCACCGTGTCGTTGCCGCCCATCCCGGCGCACTTGGCGGCCGGGCAGTTGTCGTCGCCGAAGAGGGAGGTGTACGCCTCGATGCCCTCGCGGGATTCGGCGCTGTCGATGGCGGAGGCGTACGAGCCCTCCTTGCCGGTGGCGAGTTCGCCGCCGTGTGCCCAGATGAAGGGCATCGCGCCGTAGGTGTAGGCGCCGCCGACCGCGATGCCGTACATCTCGGGTCTGGCGGTGTGGATCTCCTTCGCGGTGGAGATCAGTTCGGCCTGGGTCCTCGGGACGTCGAGGCCGAGTTCGTCGAAGACGTCGGTGCGGTAGTAGAGCGCGCGGACGCCGACGAAGTACGGGGCTCCGTAGACCTTGCCGTCCACGGTGACCGACTGTCTGGCGGTCGGGTCGGTGTCCTTGGCCTCGTCCCAGGCCCCGAACTCCTCGGTGATGTCGGCGAGTCCGCCGTCCTTCACATAGCCGGCGGTGTCGGTGTTGCCGTACTCGATGAGGTCGGGGGCGGACTTCGGGTCGTTGAAGGCGGCCTTGATGCGCTGGGCGCGGGTCTCGACGGGGATGTACTCGACGGTGACGTCGGTGTCCTCGTGCGCCTTCTCGAACGCGGCGAGGACGGAGTCGACGGCCTGTTCCTTGGGCTTGTTGTTGACCTCCTGGAAGAGCCAGACGCGCAGGGTGCCGGTCTTCTCGTCCTTGTCGGAGGAGGAGGTGCCGGAGGTCTGGGGCGCGCAGGCGGCGGTGGCGAGGACGGCCGCGACGGCGACCAGGCGGGCGGGCAGCTTCATGGAGTCGTTCCTCCGAATGCGTTGCAACATACGCAATGGCGGTTTCGCTGTGCACAACACACCGGAGGTTAGGGACTGGGTGAACCGCGCCACAAGAGGTCTCAACCACTCCGTGACCGGCGGAAGCGCCCTGCGCAACGCGCGGACAGCACAAAGGCCCCCAGGGTACGCAAAGCGCACCTGGGGGCCTCGGAAGGATCAGACCGACGGAGGGAGGGACGGACTACTTGTCGCCCTTGCCCTTGTCGTCGCCGCCGGCACCCATGGACTCGTAGATCTCCTTGCACATGGGGCACACCGGGTACTTCTTCGGGTCGCGGCCGGGCACCCACACCTTGCCGCACAGCGCCACGACGGGGGTCCCGTCGAGGGCGCTCGCCATGATCTTGTCCTTCTGGACGTAGTGGGCGAAGCGCTCGTGGTCACCGTCGCCGTGGGAGGTCTGCGGCGTCGGCTCGACGAGGGTCCCCGTACCAGTCCCGCGCTCGGGCTCAAGAGTGCTCATAACTGCCAAGGGTACTGAAGCCGGCACGCATCAGTTGAGCGAAGGGTCGTCCGGATACGTGGCCACCATCGCCAGCTCACTGCGCTGGCGGCGCAGCACCTCGCGCCAGAGCCGCTCCGGGAACGGGGAGGAGACGTCCCCGGGCTCCGACTCCACGACGTACCAGGCGCCGTCCACCAGTTCGTCCTCCAGCTGGCCGGGGCCCCAGCCGGCGTATCCGGCGAAGATGCGCAGCGAGCCGAGGACGGAGGCGAGCAGCTCCGGCGGGGCCTCCAGGTCGACCAGCCCGATCGCGCCGTGCACCCGGCGCCAGCCCAGCGGCGCGGCCTCCGCGGCCGTACCGCCGGGGACGACGGCGACACCGAGGGCCGAGTCCAGCGACACCGGGCCGCCCTGGAAGACGACACCCGGTTCGCCGGCCAGGTCCGCCCAGCCCTCCAGGATGTCGCCCACGTCCACCGGCGTCGGACGGTTGAGGACGACACCGAGGGAGCCCTCCTCGTCGTGGTCGAGGAGGAGCACCACCGCGCGGTCGAAGTTCGGGTCCGCCAGGGCGGGAGTGGCCACGAGCAGCCGCCCTGTGAGCGAGGACACCTCGGTCATGCCAGACATGATCCCGCATCTCGCCCCCGCGTGGGGAGACAACGGGGTACGGGAGTGAACGCGGCCATGATCCGGAGAGGCGGCCTGGTAAGGCCTCGTTCGAGGGCGGTGGCGGGAGACGGGCGGGCGGACCGGAGCACACCCGGCGCACGACGGGGACGGTGACCCCTTGTGCCCGATGGCGAACCCTCCGTGTTGTGACAGACCCATGACGCTCCAGGGCCCTCCTCGGGCTTACGGAAGGGGGGTCGAGGGCGATTACCCTTTCCCTTCTGGCCCCTGCCCCACTCCCCACGGAACGCGAGATTCATGACCGTCAACGACGTCGATGACGTACTGCTTGTCCACGGCGGGACCCCGCTGGAGGGCGAGATCCGTGTCCGCGGTGCGAAGAACCTCGTACCGAAGGCCATGGTCGCCGCGCTGCTGGGCAGCGCACCGAGCCGCCTGGGCAACGTCCCTGACATCCGTGACGTCCGGGTCGTACGGGGTCTGCTGCAACTGCACGGTGTGACGGTCCGTCCGGGCGAGGAGCCCGGCGAACTGGTGCTCGACCCCACGCACGTGGAGAGCGCCAACGTCGCTGACATCGATGCCCACGCCGGTTCCTCGCGGATCCCGATCCTGTTCTGCGGCCCGCTGCTGCACCGGCTCGGGCACGCGTTCATCCCGGGGCTGGGCGGCTGCGACATCGGCGGCCGGCCCATCGACTTCCACTTCGACGTGCTGCGGCAGTTCGGCGCGACGATCGAGAAGCGGGCGGACGGCCAGTACCTGGAGGCCCCTCAGCGGCTGCGCGGCACCAAGATCCGGCTGCCGTACCCCTCGGTCGGCGCGACCGAGCAGGTGCTGCTGACGGCGGTCCTCGCGGAGGGCGTCACCGTGCTGTCCAACGCGGCGGTGGAACCGGAGATCGAGGACCTGATCTGCGTCCTGCAGAAGATGGGCGCCATCATCGCGATGGACATCGACCGGACCATCCGCGTCACCGGTGTGGACAAGCTCGGCGGCTACACCCACCGTGCCCTGCCCGACCGCCTGGAGGCCGCCTCCTGGGCGTCCGCGGCGCTGGCGACCGAGGGCAACATCTACGTCCGCGGCGCCCAGCAGCGCTCGATGATGACGTTCCTGAACACCTTCCGGAAGGTCGGCGGCGCCTTCGAGATCGACGACGAGGGCATCCGCTTCTGGCACCCCGGCGGGCAGTTGAAGTCCATCGCGCTGGAGACGGACGTGCACCCGGGTTTCCAGACGGACTGGCAGCAGCCGCTGGTGGTCGCGCTGACCCAGGCGACGGGCCTGTCCATCGTCCACGAGACGGTCTACGAGTCCCGGCTGGGCTTCACCTCCGCGCTCAACCAGATGGGCGCGCACATCCAGCTCTACCGCGAGTGCCTGGGCGGCTCCGACTGCCGCTTCGGCCAGCGCAACTTCCTCCACTCGGCGGTCGTGTCGGGCCCGACGAAGCTCCAGGGCGCGGACCTGGTCATCCCCGACCTGCGCGGCGGCTTCTCCTACCTCATCGCCGCCCTCGCCGCCCAGGGCACCTCCCGCGTCCACGGCATCGGCCTGATCAACCGCGGCTACGAGAACTTCATGGAGAAGCTCATGGAGCTGGGCGCGAAGGTCGAGCTCCCGGGCAAGGCCCTGGGATAGCGCAAGCCGTCACACAAACGCCGATGGGGCGGTCACCCGGACTCGGGTGACCGCCCCATCGGCGTAAGCGAAGGCGCCCCAAAGGGGCGCGGGGAACTGCGCGACCAGCCACAACCGGCCCGCAGTCACCCACGGCCTCTTAAAAAGGCAAGGTCACTTGCCCTTGGCGGCTTCCTTCAGCTTCGAGCCCGCCGACACCTTCACGCTGTACCCCGCCGGAATCTGAATCGGCTCACCGGTCTGCGGGTTGCGCGCGGTGCGCGCGGCCCGGTGGGTGCGCTCGAAGGTCAGGAAGCCGGGGACGGTGACCTTCTCGTCGCCCTTGGAGACGATGTCGCCGACGACCTCGGCGAACGCGGCCAGCACGGCGTCGGCGTCCTTGCGGGTCACCTCGGCGCGGTCGGCCAGCGCGGCCACCAGCTCACTGCGGTTCATGTTGTTACTCCCGTGTTCTTCTTGCCGTTGAGGCGTGCCACGCGGCGGAGCCGCATGTCGGGCACGGCCAAGCCGATGCTGCCAGGTTCCTCGGTGGGTCCCCGGACCCGGGTCCCTCGTCGGACCCTCGCGCCCAGGGACGCATCCTGCCTCTACCTGCGGCGGTAATGCCAATCCGGCACCCGCAGGAGTCGTGAGAACACCCCGGGGAGTCACACGAAGAGCGCCACGGCCCGGCCGCCACCATAGAGGGCGACCAGGATCTTCGGGTGCCCCGACGCGCCGGTTCAAACCGGTCGTGGTGATCCTCACAACCCCCACGGCGGCCGGTTTCCCTAGGAGGCCGACGCCCCCGCCGCCTTCGCCGCGTCGCGCACCGCGCCGGCGACGGCGCCCGCGACCTTGTCGTTGAAGACGCTGGGGACGATGTAGTTCGGGTTGAGCTCGTCCTCGGTCACCACGTCGGCCAGGGCCTTGGCGGCGGCCAGCATCATCTCGGTGTTGACGGTGCGGGACTGGGCGTCGAGCAGGCCGCGGAAGACACCCGGGAAGACCAGCACGTTGTTGATCTGGTTGGGGAAGTCGGAGCGGCCGGTGGCCACAACGGCCGCCGTCTGGCGGGCGATTGCCGGGTCCACCTCGGGGTCGGGGTTCGCGAGCGCGAACACGATCGCGCCCTCGGCCATCGCGGACACGTCCGTGCCGTCGAGGACGTTCGGGGCGGAGACGCCGATGAAGACGTCCGCGCCGCGCACGGCCTCCTTCAGGGTGCCGGTGAGGTTCTCGGGGTTGGTGTTGTCGGCGATCCAGCGCAGCGCGGAGCCGGGGGCGGCGTCGACCAGGTCCTCGCGGCCGGCGTGCACGACGCCGTGGATGTCGGCCACCACGGCGTTCTTCACCCCGGCGGCGATCAGCAGCTTCAGGATGGCCGTACCGGCGGCGCCGGCGCCGGACATCACGACGCGGATGTTCTCGATGGCCTTGCCGGTGACCCGCAGGGCGTTGGTCAGGGCGGCGAGGACGACGATCGCGGTGCCGTGCTGGTCGTCGTGGAAGACGGGGATGTCGAGGGCCTCGCGCAGCCGCGCCTCGATCTCGAAGCAGCGGGGGGCGGAGATGTCCTCCAGGTTGATGCCGGCGAAGCCCGGGGCGATGGCCTTGACGATCTCGACGATCGCGTCGGTGTCCTGGGTGTCCAGGCAGATCGGCCAGGCGTCGATGCCGGCGAACCGCTTGAACAGGGCCGCCTTGCCCTCCATCACCGGCAGCGCGGCCTTCGGGCCGATGTTGCCCAGGCCCAGCACCGCCGAGCCGTCCGTCACGACCGCAACGGAGTTGCGCTTGATGGTCAGACGGCGGGCGTCCTCGGGGTTCTCCGCGATCGCCATGCACACGCGGGCCACACCGGGCGTGTAGACCATGGACAGGTCGTCACGGTTGCGGATGGGGTGCTTCGACGCCATCTCGATCTTGCCGCCGAGGTGCATCAGGAACGTACGGTCGGAGACCTTGCCCAGGGTGACGCCCTCGATGCCGCGCAGCTGCTCGACGATCTCGTCGGCGTGCGCGGTGGAGGAGGCCGCGATGGTGACGTCGATACGGAGCTTCTCGTGACCGGACGCGGTGACGTCGAGGCCGGTCACCGAGCCTCCGGAGGACTCCACAGCGGTGGTGAGCTGCGATACGGCGGTTCCGCTCGCGGGCACCTCCAGCCGGATCGTCATCGAGTAGGAGACGCTGGGCGCCGTTGCCATGGCCGACTTCCTCTGCTTTTACCGTGTCGCTAAACGTGCCGTCCGATCGTCGCACCTACCCCTGAGTACGCGGTAGCCGCCCCGGATTGCGGACGTTTTGTTCATCGGCGTATGCCGTCTGACGGAAAATTTTTTCCACCATACGAGAGGTGTCCGGACAAGAAAAGAGGTCCACGTCACAAGTCGTGACGTGGACCTCTCGAACGCCTGAGTGACACCGACCCGCCATGCTCGCCTCGCGGCAAGTGGTCGCTCGAAGCGACTAAGGTTGGGCCCGGGGGCTTGGATCGGGCCGGTGCCACACCAAGGCTAACAAACGGATCCGGTAAGGCCATTCCCGCGGCGCAACCCGTTTTCCCGAGCGCCCCCGAGCACCTCTCAGTCCCTCAGCAGATCCGGCACCCCGGCCGCGTCCGGCTCGTCGCGGTCCGCCGAGACCACCGTGAGCTGCTGCGTGGCCCTTGTCAGGGCGACGTACAGGACCCGCAGGCCGGCCGGGGACTCGTCGGCGATCTCCGCAGGGGAGACGACGATCGTCGCGTCGTACTCCAGGCCCTTGGCCTCCAGGCTGCCGAGCGCCACCACACGGTCGCCGAGCCCGTCGAGCCAGCGCCGGGCCTCCTCGCGGCGCTGCATGGCGACGACCACGCCGACGGTGCCGTCCACCCGCTCCAGCAGCCGGGCCGCCTCCGCGCGCACGGTCTCCCCGAGCGCGCCCTCCGCGACGGCGAAGCGCGGCTCGACGCCGGTGGAGCGCACCGCCCTCGGTGACTGCGATCCGGGCATGGCGAGGGCGAGCACCTTCGACGCCAGTTCGGCGATCTCGGCGGGGTTGCGGTAGTTCACGGTCAGCTCGAAGCGGCGGCGCGGGCGGGTGCCGAGGGCCTCGTCGCGGGCCTGGGCGGCCTCGTCGGGGTCGGACCAGGAGGACTGGGCCGGGTCGCCGACGACCGTCCAGGTGGCGTGCCGGCCGCGGCGGCCGACCATGCGCCACTGCATCGGGGTGAGGTCCTGGGCCTCGTCGACGATGACGTGCGCGTACTCGACGCGCTCCTGGGCGAGCCGCTCGGCCCGCTCCCGCTGCGTCTCCTCGCGCACCGGCATCAGCTCCTCCAGGCCGGTGAGCTGGTCCAGCGGGTCGAGCTCGCGCTTCCTGCGGGGGCGGGCCGGGGCCCCGAGGATCGCCTGGAGCTCGTCGAGCATCGCGATGTCGTGCACGGAGCGGCCGCCGCGCTTCAGCGCGCGGGCGACCTTGCGGACCTCGCCCGGGTTGAGGATCCGCCGGGCCCAGCGGCCGAGGCGCCGCTCGTCCGCCATGGCGTCCAGGACGGCCGCCGGGGTCAGCTCGGGCCACCAGGCGTCGAGGAAGGCGATGAAGTCGTCCTCGGTGGTGACGTCCTCGTCGAAGGAGGAGCGCAGTTCGGCGGCGAGCTGCGGGTCGGTGTGCCGGTTCCCGGCGCCGGAGCGCTCCCACAGGGCGTCCAGGAGCAGCTTGCGGGCGCGGGGGCGCAGCAGGTTGACCGGGGCGGTGCCGCCGAGGGCGGTGCGGCGGACGCCCGCCAGTTCCTCCGCCTCCAGCTCCAGGCGGCGGCCGAAGGCGACGACCCGCAGCCGCTGCGGTGAGTCGTTCGGCTCCAGCGCTCCGCGCGCGGCCTTCCGCAGCACCTTCAGCATGCGGTACGAGCCCTTGGCGCGGGCCACCGACGGGGAGTCGTACAGCGTGGCCTCGGCGCCGTCGACCAGCGAGCCGATGGCGCGGATGGCGACCTGGCCCTCCTCGCCGAGCGAGGGCAGCACGCCCTCGGTGTAGGCGACGAGCAGCGGGGTGGGCGAGACGATGAGGATGCCGCCCGCGTACCGGCGCCGGTCCTGGTAGAGGAGGTAGGCCGCGCGGTGCAGGGCGACGGCGGTCTTGCCGGTGCCGGGGCCGCCCTCCACGTAGGTCACGGAGGCGGCGGGGGCGCGGATCACCAGGTCCTGCTCGGCCTGGATGGACGCCACGATGTCCCGCATGGTGTGCGTACGGGCCTGGCCCAGCGCGGCCATCAGGGCGCCGTCGCCGATCACGGGCAGCTCGCGGCCGTCCAGGGACGCCGTCAGCTCGGGGCGCATCAGGTCGTCCTCGACGCCCTGGACCCGGCGGCCCTTGGAACGGATGACGCGGCGCCGCACGACCCGGCCGGGGTCGACCGGGGTGGACCGGTAGAAGGGGGCGGCGGCGGGCGCCCGCCAGTCGATGACCAGCGGGGCGTAGTCCTCGTCGAGGACGCCGATGCGGCCGATGTGCAGGGTCTCGGCGATGTCGGCGGTGTTGTCGGGCCGTACGGCGCCCTCGGCGGGCTCGACGGCGGTGTACGCGCCGTCGGGGCCCTTCTTGCCGTCCTTGCCGAGCAGCAGGTCGATACGGCCGAAGAGGAAGTCCTCGTACTCGTTGTTCAGCCGGTTGAGGTGGATGCCGGCCCGGAAGACCTGGGCGTCCCGCTCGGCGAGGGCGCCGGGCGTGCCGACCTGGCCGCGCCGGGCGGCGTCGCGCATGAGGAACTCGGCCTCGTGGATCTTCTCCTCGAGGCGCAGGTACACCCGGTCGAGGTGTTCCTGTTCGACTCGGATCTCCCGGTCGCGAACGGAGTCGTGAACCGGATCGACCGCGGTTTCCTGTTGAGCCTGAGCGGCCACCGGGCCCCCTTCTGACGTGCTGGGCAGCCGTCAACCGTACGCGAAGGGGACCCCGGTCGGCTACGCGTCGACCTCGACGAGCAGCTTTCCGTCGAAGGTCATGACCTGGAAGTGGTCGATCTCGTTCGGTGCGAAGGCGGCGCCGCCCTGGACGTACAGGGGCTGCTTGGCCTTGTCCGTCCTGGCGTCGGGCAGGCCGTATCCCTCTCCGGGTACGGACCAGGAGTTCACCGTCTCGCGCTCGCCGTTCTTGCCGACGGCGATCAGCGAGCACTTCTGCTCGCCCTTGACGTTCTTCAGCTCCGTGACGATCTCGGTGCCCCAGAGCTTCTCCTCCAGGGCCACCGTCGCGGTCACCTGGGTGCCGGGATCGGTCGCCATGATCTTGTCGGAGCTCTTGTCGAAGGCCTCCTTCGCGGGGTTGGCCGCGAGCGTCCGGTTGGTACCGCCCCCGCCGCCCCCTTCGTCGCCCCCGCCGCTCGCCGCGACGGCCACGAACGGCCCGCTGATGATCAGCGCACCGGCGGCGGCCACCATGTAGAAGTTGCGGCGGCGCTTCCTCGCGCGGCGCTCGGCCACCTCGTCGACCAGCTTCTCCACCACGCGCGGGGAGGGCTTGGCGGACAGCGACTCGCCCAGCGCGGGCGTCCCGGTGCCGGGCAGGTCCGCGAGCGCGGCCAGCATCGGTTCCATGCCGGCGAGTTCGTCGAGCTGCTGGGCGCACCACTCGCAGGTCGCGAGGTGCGCCTCGAAAGCGGTTGCTTCGGCGTCGTCGAGGATGCCGAGTGCGTAGGCGCCGACGGTCTCGTGTTCGTTCGGCACCGGTGATCCCTGCATGGGACCAGACATACCCGTACCGCCCTCTCCGTATCCCCCGTAGACCCTCGTCACGCCGTCACCCCCCGCTCCTCCAGAGCCAGCTTCATCGACCGCAGGGCGTAGAAGACCCGGGAGCGGACGGTGCCGCTGGGTATGCCGAGTGTCTGCGCCGCCTCATTGACGGTACGCCCCTTGAAGTACGTCTCGACGAGTACCTCCCGGTGAGCCGGGGTCAGGTCGTCGAGCGCGTCCGACAGCGTCATCAGCCACAGCGCCTTGTCGATCTCGTCCTCCGCGGGGATGACCTCCAGCGGCGACGGATCGACCTCCTGCGGCCGGGCCTGCCGGCTGCGGTGGCCGTCGATGACGATGCGCCGGGCGACCGTCACCAGCCAGGGGCGTACCGAACCGGTCGCCCGATTGAGCTGACCGGCGTTCTTCCAGGCACGGATGAGCGTTTCCTGAACGACGTCCTCGGCGCGCTGCCGGTCTCCGGCGACCAGCCGCAGGACGTAGGCCAGCAGAGGTCCGGCGTGCTCGCGGTACAGCGCCCGCATCAGCTCCTCGTCGGGTTCCGAGGGCTGTGAGGACATGCGATGTCGGGCCCTCGCTCCACGTTCATTGGCCACGGCCGCATCCTTGCGCACGCCCACCTCCGGTGTCCGGGGGATCCCCCCGTCGGTCGCTCGACAACCGGTACGGACGTCAGGGGACGGGTGTTCAAAGCGAGATGACAGTTTTCCGCGAGGTCAGGTGACGACCGGGACATGAACCCACAATCCCCCCGCCACTTCTTTACATTTCCGGCACAACGGCAAGGGTGTGATGCCAATCACAACGTGAGGGTGGTGAACGGCCGTGTGGCCGACGTCACTTGGGCGCCCTTTCGCGGACCGCGCCTCGACGTCCTCCCACGGACCGCACGGGAGTCGCTCAGGCCCGCGCGAGTGCCGCGCGCCGGCGGTGGCGGGCCACCCGCTCCCGGTTGCCGCAGATCTCACTGGAGCACCAGCGCCGCCTGCGCCCCCGGGAGGTGTCGAGGTACACGATCGGGCAACTGTCGCCCTCGCACTGGCGCAGGCTCCCGAGCGCGACGGGGTCGGTGAGCAGGTCCACCGCGTCCCGCGCGACGGCCGCGAGCAGCGCCGCGCGGCCGGGCGGGCCGTCGAGGCGGCACACCAGCACACCGTCCTCACCGGGCACCGCGCGGGGCGCCGGCGGCGCGGCACGGGCCAGCTCGTTGACCCGGGCGAGCGCGAGGTCGTACGAGGGGACACCGGGCGCCGGCCGGCCACGTACCAACGGGGCGAGCCACCCGCGCAGTTCGCGGAAGGCCACCGGCCAGGAGGCGTCGGCGTGGGCGAGCGCGGTGTCCGCGGGCACGAGTCCGGACCCGGTGATCCAGGCGCGCAGCACCTCCACGGAGCCGAGCCGTTCCACGGGATGGGTGGTCGCGAGCAGATCCAGGCAGACCCGCCCGGTGTCGAACCGCAGCTCGTAGGAGGCCGCCGTGACCGTACCCAGTGCCATGTTCCTGCCACCGCCTAGGTTGGCCCCGCGCGAGGGGGCCGGTGAGCGATCCGGGAAGCTGTTCCCCTCCCACAGTGCCTGCCCGTCCCGGCCGCCGGAACCCCCGGGGCCCGTCGTCGGACTCCCGTCGTCCGCCCCGAAGGGCCGGACCGCGTGGCGTCGGGTGCGCGCTCCGGGGCGCCCCCTGCTCACGGAGCCCGGGAAGCGTGCGCGGCGTCACGGGACGGGCGGGGTCGGCAGGAGTCGGTGGCAGGACCCGGTACCGGCAGCCGCACGGCCCGGCCGTGTGCACGGCGTCGCAAGGTGGCGGGAGCCGGCAGGGCTCGGGACAAGGCCCGGTACCGGCAGCCGCACGGCCGTCCGTTCGACTGTCCGCTCGGCTGTCCGCTCAGCCTTCCCCGTACTTCGACTCCGCCGACGGGTCCAGGGCGAGACGGTAGCCGCGCTTGACGACCGTCTGGATCAGCTTCGGGGCGCCGAGGGCGGAGCGGAGGCGGGCCATGGCGGTCTCCACCGCGTGTTCGTCGCGGCCCGCGCCCGGAAGGGCGCGCAGCAGCTCCGCGCGGGAGACGACCCAGCCGGGCCGCCGGGACAGCGCCCGCAGCAGCGACATCCCGGCCGGCGGTACGGGCCTGAGCGCGTCGTCCACCAGGACCGCGTGCCCCCGGATCTCCACCCGGTGCCCGGCGACGGGCAACACGCGGGCCCGCGCGGGCAGTTCCCGGCAGAGCAGCTGGACCAGCGGGCCGAGCCGGAAGCGTTCGGGCTGCACCGTGTCGATGCCGCGGGCCTGCAACGGCAGCGCGGTGACCGGGCCGACGCAGGCGGACAGCACGTCGTGGCCCAGTGCGGCGAGCAGGTCGTCGAGCAGTCCGCGTTCCTCCGCGCGGGACAGCAGGGACACGGCGGCGGGCGCGCTGGTGAAGGTGACCGCGTCCAGCGTGCGGGCGACACTCGCGTCGATGAGACGGTCGACGGGGCCGAGGTCCTCCGGCGGCAGCCACCGGTAGACCGGCACCCCCACCACCTCCGCTCCCCCGGCCCGCAGCGACTCCACGAACCCGGGCAGCGGCTCACCGTGCAGCTGTACGGCGATCCGCAGCCCGTCGACGCCCTCCTCCAGCAGCCGGTCGAGCACCTCCGCCATGGACTCCGACGCCGGCGACCACTCCTCCGTCAGCCCGGCGGCCCGGATCGCGCCCTTCACCTTCGGCCCGCGCGCCAGGATCCGCACCCCGCGCAGCCGCGCCAGCAGGTCCTCGCCCAGCCCCCAGCCGTCGGCGGCCTCCACCCAGCCCCGGAACCCGATGGCGGTGGTGGCGACCGCGATGTCCGGGGCCTGCCCGATGATGTCCTTGGTGGCGGCCAGCAGCTCGCTGTCGTCGGCGAGCGGCACGATCCGCAGGGCAGGGGCGTGCAGCACGGCGGCTCCGCGCCGCTCCAGCAGGGCGCCCAGCTCGTCGGCCCGTCGCGCCGCGGTCACCCCCACGGTGAACCCCGCGAGGGGCCCGTGCTCCGGTGGCTGCTCTTGTTCGTCGTACATGGCTCTCGTCCCGGCTCGAGTCGGTGTACTGCGGGGAGGTGCGTCCTGCGTGCATGAAAGTGCGGCTCCACCTCCATGCCGATCGAGCCTGTCAACGATCCATGACAGGCTCGGTTCGGCTTCATGTCACCAGTGTTACGTCACTTCCCGTCACACCTTGGCGTAGCTGAGCTGCGGCTTCTCCTCCGGAGCGGCATCCGTTTCCGTCGGCCGGGCCGCCGGACGGCGAAGGTATACCGCCCACGTGACCACGAAGCAGACCGCGTAGCAGGCGAGGAACGCGACGAACGCGCCGGTGCCGGAGCCGTAGGAGAGGAAGGACTGGCGGAAGGCCAGGTTGATGCCGACCCCGCCGAGCGCGCCCACCGCGCCGATCAGCCCCATGGACGCCCCGGACAACCGCCGTCCGTACGCCACCGCCTCCTCACCCGTGAGCCCCTTGGCCAAGGCCTTCGCCTGGAAGATGCCGGGGATCATCTTGTACGTCGACCCGTTGCCGAGGCCGGTCAGCACGAACAGCACCACGAAGGCGACGGTGAACAGCGCCAGCGACTCCCGCATGGAGGCGACGATCAGCACGGAGGTCGCCGCGCCCATGGCGACGAAGTTCCACAGCGTGATCCGCGCGCCGCCGTACCGGTCGGCGAGCGAGCCGCCCACCGGGCGGATCAGGGAGCCGAGCAGCGGACCGATGAAGGTGACGTAGGCGGCTTCGAGCGGGGTGCGGTCGAACTGGCTCTGCAGCACCTGCCCGAAGGCGAAGCTGTAGCCGATGAACGAGCCGAAGGTGCCGATGTAGAGGAAGGACATGATCCAGGTGTGCGCTTCCCTGGCGGCGTCCTTGGCGGCACCGGTGTCGTTCTTCACCGAGGCGAGGTTGTCCATGTACCGCGCGGCGAGCACGGCGGCGACGACGATCAGCGGGATGTAGATGCCGAGCAGCACGCGCGGCCCGCCGCTCGCGCCGATGATCGCGAGGGCGGCGAGCTGGATCACCGGGACGCCGATGTTGCCGCCGCCGGCGTTCAGCCCGAGCGCCCAGCCCTTCTTCCTGAGCGGGAAGAAGGCGTTGATGTTGGTCATGGAGGAGGCGAAGTTGCCGCCGCCGATACCGGCCAGCAGGCCGACGAGGAGGAACGTGGAGAAGGACGTCCCCGGCTCCATCACGGCGAACGCGGCGACGGTGGGCACGAGCAGCAGCCCCGCGCTGATCACCGTCCAGTTCCGCCCGCCGAAGAGGGCGACGGCGAAGGTGTACGGCACCCGGACCACGGCACCGACCAGCGTGACCACCGACGTCAGCAGGAACTTGTCGGCCGGGGTGAGCCCGTACTCCGGGCCCATGAAGAGCACCAGCACGGACCACATCGTCCAGACGGAGAACCCGATGTGCTCGGACAGCACGGAGAAGAAGAGGTTCCGACGGGCGGTCTTCTCTCCGGTCCGGTTCCAGAAGGTCTCGTCCTCCGGATCCCACTCGTGAATCCAGCGGCCGCTGCGGGCTGTCATGAGGCCTCCACTGCTCTCCGGGGGCGCGGGCGGTGCCGCGAGGGGCTGATCCCGAAGGTAGGGAGGGGGCGTTTCGTCGCTGTGGCAGGCGGTGACCGGGAGGGAACGTTGCGCTCACCTGGGGCGGGGACCAGGTGAGAGGTACGGCGGCTTCAGCGCTGCGGGGGCTGCCAGTGGGGGTTCTGCTGGGGGTAGGGGGGCTGGGCGGGCTGACCGTACGGGGGCTGGGGCTGGGCGTAGGGGCCGGGGGCCTGGGGCGGGGTGTCGTACGGGGCGGGCGCGGGCGGGGTGCCGTAGGCGGCCGGCGGTTGCTGGGCATAAGGCCCCGGGGCGGCGGGCTGGGCGTACGGCGTCGGGGGCTGGTGACCGTAACCGGGTGCGGGCGTTCCGGGCGCCGCGCCCGGCATCCCCGGGCCCTGGGCCCCGTACGGGCCGCCCCCGAAGGGATTGCCGTGCTGCCCCGGCATCTGCCCGCCCGGGGGCAGGTAGCGCACCCGGCCCGTCTCGTCCGCCACCGGGGCGAAGCCGGCCGCCCGCAACCGGGCCGCGAACTTGGCGTTGCGCTTGCGGGTGACGAGGAGACCGATGCCGAAGACGGCCATGAGGGCGAGCCAGATGACGGCCGCGACGGCGAAGTCGGAGGACGTGCCGCCCATCCGGAAGGCGACGACCACGCAGCCGATGGAGACACCGAGGGCGCCGTACCCCATCCGCTTCTCGGCGCTCTTTCCGGTGAGGTCGAAGTTGATGCGGGCCTTGAGGAGTTCGAAGGCGTCCGGCACGAGCGGCGGCAGGGACACCCCGTCGCCGGCGTTCGGGTACTGCGCCCGGTTCTGTGCGGCGCGGGTGCGGGCCTGCGGACTGTGATCGGGCACGATCAGCATCTTCAGCTGGCTGTTGTTCCCGCCGCCCTGCCGCACGTCCGCGTACTCGTACCCGAACTGCTGGGCGACGAAAGCGAGTCGGGCGAGCTTCTTCACGGAAGCCATCGCGCTGGTGAGCTCGACCGGCTCCCCGCTCGCCATCAGCTGCAGCATCTTCCGCGTCTGCCGCTTGCTCATCCGCCCTCGCCCCCTGGCACCTCTGTTCACTTCCGCAACAGGGGAAGTGTGGCACGCCCACCCACTTCGAACCAGAGCAGCTTCCCGGCCCCTCGCCCCGGCGCACCGCCATCGAGAGCCCAGCCGCCCCACGAGTCGGCGCACTCCTGCACGAGGCGCAGTCCGCGCCCGGACCCGGCGTCGTCCGGAGCGAGCGGAACGAAGTCCTCGCCGGACCCGCCGAACGGAGCGGGGATGTACGGGTCGCTGTCCCACACCCCGACCCTCAGCCGGCCGTCGCCCAGCCCCGTGAGCCGCAGGGAGGCGGGCCCCCTGGTATGCAGGCAGGCGTTGGTGACCAGCTCCGACGTCAGCAACTCCACGACGTCGAGAGCGTCCTGCCTGCCGTGCCCGTCGAGCGCGGCCCGCACCGTCATACGTGCGACGCGTACGGCGCGGGGGTCACAGGGGAGGCGAAGGGCGTACGTCCAGGGGTGGGACGGGGCTACGGTGACCATGGTTGTCTCCGGGGATCAGAGGGGGACTTTGGTTTCACACTCACGGCCACGCCGGGCGGTGGCAGTGCCTTGGTCGGTGCGCTTCCGGCTTACGAGCGCGGCGGGTGAGCGATACCGCTACGGTAGAGCCGATCTGGAAGATGAATCTCCCAACTATGGGAGGTTCATCTCTGATTAGCTCGTGTGAGGGACATGAGAGCCGCTTCGCGGCCAGGAAGGACACGCTTTGCCGCCCACGAACAATCCGACGCTGCGGCAACGGAGACTGGGCGCCGAGCTGCGCAAACTCCGTGAGAAGGCGGGGTTCACGGTGACCCGGGCCGCCGAGCACCTGGGCGTCAACCAAGGGCGCGTGAGCATGATCGAGACCGGTCGCAGCCCTGTGAGCGCCGATCTCGTACGCGGGATGGCGTCCGCCTACGACTGCTCCGACCAGGCTCTGGTCGACGCACTGGCCGCCATGACCGGGCGCCGGCACCGGGGCTGGTGGGAGGAGTACCGCGAACACCTGCCCGCCGCACTGGTCGACCTGGCGGAGCTGGAACACCACACGCCCGCGCTACGCGTCGCGCTGGTGATCCACATTCCGGCGCTGTTGCAGACCACCGATCACGCCCGCGCCCTCTTCCGGACCGTGGTGCCGCCCATGCGCCAGTACGAGATCGAGCACCGTCTCACGTACCGCATCAAACGGCAGGGCATCCTGCACCGAGAGGATCCGCCGTCCTACTCGGCGATCATTCATGAGTCGGCCCTCCGCATGGGCTTCGGCGGCCCTTCCGTGACTCGTGGCCAGCTCACGCACCTGCTCGACATGGGCGAGCTGCCCCATGTCACCATCCGGGTGATCCCGTTCGGCACGGCCTACTTCCCGAGCACCGGCCAGTCCTTCGACTACCTCACGGGTGCTGTGCCGCAGCTCGACACGGTCCAACTGGACACGCACCACGGCGGCTGCGGATTCCTGGACGCGGAGGCACAGTTGACCAAGTACCGAGCCGTACTGGACCACATGACGTCCTGCGCACTCGATCCCGCCGAGTCCCGCGACTTCATCCACAACCTCATCCGAGAAGCCTGAGAAGGAACACCGTGCACACCATCCGCTGGCGCAAGTCGTCCCACAGCGGCGACAGTTCGAACTGCGTGGAGATAGCCACCACCCCTGCCGCCGTCCTCATACGCGACTCGAAGACGACGTCCGGTCCCCGGCTCGCCCTCTCCCCCACCGCGTGGGCCGCCTTCCTCGCCCGCACACCGGGCCGGTCCAGCGGCAGACGCCCGGTGAGTGAGCCTCCGCCAACCTGAAAGCCCCAGGTCAGCAAGGCTGGTGTGACCGTGTTCCGAGGCGCTCGTGCTGGTCGTGGGCGACAGTCTGTGCCGTAGATCGTCCGTCACGGGGCAGCTTGCAGGTTTCCCGCTCTCGGCGGGCGAGCGGCCTTCTACGATCCGGTGTGTTGAAGAAGATCGCCCGTCAGGGTGGGAAGGTCGTCCTGATTGACGGCACCCTCGTCCATACCCAGCGCCGCACCGGGAAAGCTGACCGCAAGAACTATTCCGGCAAGCACCACCGGCACGGTCTGCACTTTCTCGCCCTCACCGACGAGAGGGGCCGCCTGGTCTGGATATCAGCCGCCCGGCCCGGCCGCACTTACGACATCACCGCCGCCCGCCACGACCGCATCCTGGCCCACCTGCGCGCCGCTGGCCTCGGCACCCTCACGGATCTCGGCTTTCGCGGCCTGGACAACGACGTACTCGACCCCGTGATCGTCACCGGCTTCCATGCCAGCCGCACCCACAAGCTGACTCCCGGCGAGAAGGGAGCCAACCGGGTCCTCGCCGTCGGACGGGCACCGGTCGAACACGGCTCCGCCCACCTCAAGAACTGGCGGTTCCTCAGCAAGCTCCGTGCCGACCCTGTCCGCGCCACCCGCCTCCTGCGCGCCCTGCTCGTTCTAACGAACCTCGAAGTCAACCGCTGATTAGCACGGGACGGACTGGCCTTCTCCCGAAAAATTCAACGGCTTTGCGGCGAAGGTGAGTTCCCGATGCATATGTGACGTTTCGCCCAGCCTTTTGACCTGTCGCAGCGCACCGTGACAGCCCCATACTCCAGGACCTGATGAACCAACGGGCGAAGGAGCACGGTGAGCGCAGCAGCGGCAGCAGGGACCTGGAAGCTGGGGGACCTGGAGGTGAACCGCATCGGCTACGGCGCGATGCGGCTGACGGGCAACGGCATGATGGGGAACTCCGACGGCACACCGATCGACCGCGATTTCGCTGTCAGCCTGTTACACAGCGCGTTCGAGCAGGGTGTCAACCACATCGATACGGCCGCCTTCTACTTCTCGCCACTGCGGTCCGCGAACGAGCTCATCAACCGAGCCCTCGCTTCCTGGCACGGCGACGTAGTCGTGGTGACGAAGGTCGGCCCGGCACGTCATCCCTCCGGTGAGTGGCTTGGCATGGCCCGCCCCGACCAGCTGCGCGGCCCGGTCGAGGAAAACCTGCGCCAACTCGGCCGAGACCACCTGGACGTGGTGAACCTGCGCGCCAACGGCCCCGGCACGGCATCGGTCGCCGAGCACTTCGGCGCCCTCGCCGAACTGCGCGAGGCCGGCCTGATCCGGCACCTCGGGCTCTCCGCTGTCCTGCCTGAGCACGTGGCCGAGGCCCGAACGATCGCGCCCGTGGTCTGCGTGCAGAACTCCTACGGCCTGGGCTGGCGCCGCGCTGACGAAAGTGGGCTGGTGGACCTGTGTCGGGAGCAGGGCATCGCCTTCGTCCCGTTCTTCGCGGTCTCTGGTCTGCGGCGCGAGGCAGCCGCAGACCAGGAGCACGACGCGCGCGTCCACTCCGTCGCCCGCGCCCACGATGCGACGCCGGCCCAGATACGGCTCGCCTGGACCCTCCACCGCGGTCCGCACGTGCTGGCCATTCCCGGCACCGCGAACCCGGCACATCTCGAAGAGAACGTCGCCGCCGGAAGCCTGCGCTTGATCGAGCAGGAGTTGGCCGTCCTCGACAAGCCAAACGAGAGCACTGCCTGAGCCCTTACCGTCGATGCCCGGCGCAACTCTCCCAGTGCGCTGGACACCGGACCAAGCAGGTGGGGAAATGAGGCAATCCTGATCGCTTGAAGAGCCTCAACGCCACTGGCAGACGAACTACTCCACAGGCTGCGCCCCACGACCAGCGTGAGCACACCGGAAGACCGGCACACCAGCCCCTTGACCTGCGACTTCAAGTTGACAGAGGCTCAGTGGTGCGCACTCGCGCCGGGTTGGTTTGGTGGGGAGTGGTGGGTGGTGTGGGCGCATTCCGGTGGGCCGGGGCGGGGGTCTGTCAGGCGGGATGGCGGCGGCAGGTGGGGCACACCCGCCAGTTGCTGCCCGTCGGGTGGTGAGTGGACCTTTTCTCCAAAGGGAGGGAGGAAAGGTGGGAGGCAGAGGCCGTGGGCCAGGGCGGAGGGGTGGAGAAACGCTCCAATCACCACCCGACAGCCACCGGCCATCACCCTGCGGGACACGATCTCCCCGAGGGCTCGTGCTTCCTCGTCGTGCCGAAAAGTGTGAGCATCCGGGCGGCGAATGCAACTCGCGCACTCAGATGAGCGGACCGTGAACATCGCAGGCCGAAATGCTCCCGCTTTTCAAAACGGCACCCGCTCCGACGGCAGATGGCGTCCCTTGAAGTGGTGTAGCCGTTCTTGGCCGATGTGCGCCCCCGGCTCGCCACCGGGTTGCCCCTGGTGGACCGCTCGTGCGCCCTGA
>NZ_JBITCL010000027.1:0-85836 GCF_044453165.1 Streptomyces sp. NPDC051740
CCCCGAAGACGTCGAACTCGCCGCATGACCCCAGCAGACCAAAGCACCCCAAACCCAACCTGGGCGCCTTGACGAAAGACATAGAGGCACCCCCCAGCTCCACCAGGCACGCCGGCAGGGGCGTCCCAGCGCCCCGGTCTCCCCAGATGTTCCCTTCCGACCCGCAAGGAGGCCCCGATGACATCAGCACCCCGCACCACCGGCGACCTGCCCGACGACCCGGCCGGCCGGACCCTGCCGCAGCTACTGGCCCGAAACGCACGCGAGTACCCGCAACTCCCCGGCCTCTCCTGGCTGTCGGCGGACCCGGACGGCGACGGCGACTGGAAGACGCTCGGCTGGGCGGAGATCCACGAGCACACCCGGAGCCTCGCCGCCGGCTACCGGGCCCTCGGCGTCGGCCGCGGCGACCACGTGCTGATGATGATGTCCAACCGGCCCGAACACTGGCTGTCGGACCTGGCGCTGGTCCGCCTCGGCGCGGTCCCGGTCAGTGTCTACGGCACCGCGGCCCCCGAGCAGATCACCCACATCGCCCGCAACTGCCGGGCCCGCCTCGCCGTCGTCGAGGGGGCGGCGCAGGTCGCCGTGTGGGAGCCGCTGCTGGCCGACGCCGACACCCCGCTGGAGCGCCTGGTGGTGGCCGAGGCGGGTGCGGAGGGCGGTCACGTCCCGTACGCCGCCCTGCTCCGCGAGCCGGCGCCGGAGCAGTTCGCCAAGGAACTGGACGCCGCCCGCCCCGAGGATCCGCTGACCGTCGTCTACACCTCCGGCACCACCGGCGAGCCCAAGGGCGTCGTCCTCACCCACCGCGAGGTGATGTCCAACGCCCTGGCGCTGGACGCCGTGGTGGAGCTTCCCCCGCACGTCGAGCACATCTGCTACCTGCCGTTCGCCCACATCGCCGAGCGGATGCTGGGCATCTACCTGCCCTGCCACCGTGCCTCGCACGTCCACCTCTGCGCCGACCCGACGCGCGTCGGCGAGGTGGTGCGCAAGGTGCGCCCCGCGCAGTTCTTCGGCGTGCCGAGGATCTGGGAGAAACTGTCCGCCGCCGTACGGGCCGTCCTCTCGCTGATGCCGGCCGAGCAACGGACGCTCATTGAAAGGGCGTTCGAGGTCGCCCGCGAGCACGTCGGGTACCGCGAGCGGGGGGAGGCGCCGCCCGCCGAGCTCGAGGAACGCCATGTCCGCGCCCGTGAGGACGTGCTGCTGCCGTTGCTGGCCGCGGGCGGTCTGGACCGGGTGACCTGGGCGGCCAGCGCGTCGGCGCCGATGTCGGTCGACGTGGTGAGGTTCTGGGCCGGTTTCGGCATCGTCATCATGGACGCCTGGGGGCTGACCGAGACCGCCGGCGTGGCCACCAGCAACAGCCCGAAGACCGGTTTCCGGCTGGGCTCGGTGGGACGCCCGGTGGAGTCCGTGGAGATCCGTACCGCCGAGGACGGCGAGATCCTGGTGCGGGGCTCCTCCGTCTTCTCCGGCTACCTTCGGCCGGACGGCTCGGTGCGGTCGGCCCTGGACGCCGACGGCTGGCTGGCCACCGGCGACATCGGCCGGACCGACGAGGACGGCTACCTCTGGCTCACCGACCGGAAGAAGGAGATGATCATCACCTCCACCGGCAAGAACGTCTCGCCGGCCCTGGTGGAGAACGCGCTCAAGGAACACCCGCTGATCGGCCAGGCGATGGTGCACGGCGACAACCGTTCCTACCTCGTCGCCCTGCTGGTGCTCGACGCGGAGGCCGCCCCCGCCTGGGCCGCGGCCAACGGCGTCCAGGCGGACGGGGGACCGGCCGGGCTGGTGCGGCATCCCGCCGTCCGGGCGGAGGTGGACCGCGCGGTGGCCGCCGCCAACACCCGGCTCAACCGCACCGAGCAGGTCAAGCGGTACGAGCTGCTGGCGGAGGAGTGGGGCCCGGCGACCGGCGAGCTGACTCCGTCGCTGAAGATGCGGCGCCGGGTCATCCGGGACAAGTACGCCGACGCGCTGACCGGGCTCTACGAGGACTGACCCGGGCCGCGTTCCTTCCGGGGCCCCGCGCTTCCCACGCACGGGAAGCGCGGGGCCCACCCCCTTCCGGAGGTGGGCGTCGGGCCGTCTCAGAGGCCGTAGGTCTTGCCGATGACGTCCCGCTGGATCTCGCTGGTCCCGCCGTAGACCGTGGAGACGACCGCGGCCCGCAGATGGCGCTCCATGTCGAACTCCGTGGTGTAGCCGTAGCCGCCCATCATCTGCATGCCCTCCAGGGCGGCCCGCTTGGCGATCTCGGTGGCCTTCAGCTTGGCCATGGACGCCTCGCGCGGGAACAGCCGGTCCGGCCGCGCGTCGCAGTCCAGCGCCACCTCGCGCACCAGCAGCCGGGTGCACTCGATCTCCGTGGCGAGATCGGCGATCCGGTGCCGCAGCGCCTGGAAGGAGCCCACGGGCCGCCCGAACTGCTCGCGTTCGCGGACGTAGGCGACGGTGTCGTCGAAGGCGCGGCGGGCCAGACCCAGCATGTTCGCGGCAAGGAAGAGCCGCTCGTAGTTCAGACCGGCCATCAACTGCCGCCATCCGCCGTCCACTTCACCGACGACGGCGTCAGCGGGCAGCCGTACGCCGGTGAGGAAGACGTCGTTGACCTCCCGGCCGCGCATGGTCTCGATGCCCCGTACCTCCACGCCCGCGGTGTCGGCGGGCAGATGGAACATGGTCAGACCGCCGTGCTTGTCCTCACCGGTGCGGGCCACCAGCAGAATGCTCTTCGCGCAGTGCGCGTTGGAGATCCAGGTCTTCTGGCCGTCGATCACCCATGCGCCGTCCCCCTCCCGCCGGGCGCGGCAGCGCAGCGCGCCGACGTCGGACCCGGCGCCGGGCTCCGACATGGCGATGGCCAGGACATCGCCGCGCACCGCCCCGGTGAGCACCTCGCGCCGCTGCCGCTCCGTGCCGAACCGCTCGTACGCCTTCGCGGTGATGACGGTGGTGACGAAACCCCCGCACGGGACCATCCCGTACGAGGTCTCCTCCAGGAAGAGGCAGGCGTCGGCCAGCCCGCCGCCGGAGCCGCCGTACTCCTCGGGCAGGCACACCCCGAGCCAGCCCAGCTCGGCGAGCCTTCCGTACAACTCGGGGTCGTGGGTCTCGCGGCCGTCCCCTGCCGGCGCGTCGCGCTGCTCTCGGGTACCGCACTCGCGCTTGGCGAAATCGCGCACGGCCGCGGCGAAAGCGGCCTGTTCCTCGGTGAGTCGACTGCCCATCAGGTCCTCCGGGATCCGGGTGCCGGTCGGCGGCTCGGTCAGGGTCGGGCACACAAGCGGGTTACAGAGATACGATAGATGTTTCGCAGTATCTCAGGGAAGTGTCCGCCGGTATCGTGAGGAGCACCATGAGAACTGACACGAACGACTCGTGGCTCGCCCGGGCCCTCGACCGGCCGGAGCCGGAGGACCGCATGGCGCTGCGGATCCTCGACGCGGCACTGGAGCAGTTCACCCTGCTGGGTCTGCGCCGCTCCTCCGTGGACGACGTCGCCAAGCGGGCCGGGGTCTCCCGGGTCACCGTCTACCGGCGTTTCCAGACCAAGGACAAGCTGGTCGAGGACACCCTGCTGCGCGAGCTCAGCCGGTTCTTCCAGCGGCTGGACGCGGCGGTGGCGGCGCTGCCGACCATGAAGGAGCGGGTCGTCGAGGGGTTCGTGGTGGCCCTGCGCCACACCCGCGCCCATCCGCTCTTCGGCGGCCTGCTGCGCCTCGAACCCGAGGTGGTGCTGCCCTACCTGACCGTGCAGGGCAGCTCCTCGCTCTCCGCCACCGTCGAGTACCTGACGGTCCATCTGCGCCGCGCGCAACAGGCCGAGGGCCGCCCCGACGAGGACCCGCGTCCGGTCGCCGAGCTGATGGTGCGGGTCGCCGTGTCCTTCCTGCTCAACCCCGCCAGCTGCATCGAGATGGAGGACGAGGACCAGGCCCGGGCCTTCGCCCGCCGCTACCTGGCCCCGCTGCTGGACGCCTGACCGGCCGGGACCGTCCGCTGGGACGGTCCCGGCCGGCGGGACGCCGCCCGGCCGTTCAGCGGCGCCGGTGCAGTGCCCGCGCCAGCCGCACCGCGCGCTCCCGCGTGGCGGCCGGAACCCCGAAGGAGGTCAGCGCGACCGGCGGGGTGAACCGCTGCACCGTCGTCGACTGCGCGGAGGTGAAGGCGCGCAGCCCCTCCTCGCCGTGGATCCGCCCGAAGCCGGAGTCCCGCGAACCGCCGAACGGCAGCGCCGGCACCGCCGCGAAGCCCAGCACCGAGTTCACCGACACCGCCCCCGCGCGCAGCCGCGCCGCGATCGCCGCACCGGCGCGTCCGCCGCGGCAGAACACCGCGGCCCCCAGGGCGTAACGCGAGGCGTTGGCCCGCTCCACCGCCTCGTCCACGTCGGCCACCGGGTTGATCGCCACGACCGGCCCGAAGGTCTCCTCCGCCATCGCCGCCGCGTCCTCCGGAACGCCGGTCAGCACCACCGGCGCGACGTACGGAGCGCGCACCGACTCGGGCCCGCCCAGCAGGGCCCGCGCACCCGCCGCGACCGCACCGATCACATGCCGCTCGACGACCGTGACCTGGCCCGGCAGCGTCATCGGGCCGTAGGAGGCGTCCGCCCCGGCACCCGGACGCAGCGCCCCGGCCCGCTCGACCACCCGTTCGCACAGCGCCGCGTGGATCTCACGCACCGCGTAGACGCGTTCCACCCCCGCGCAGGTCTGCCCCGCGTTGCCCATCGCGCCCCACACGATCGCGTCGGCCGCCGCGTCCAGGTCCGCGTCCGCGGTGACGATCACCGCGTCCTTCCCGCCGCACTCGGCGAGGAACGGCGTCAGCGTCTCGGCGCACACCGCCATCACCTTGCGGGCCGTCCCCGGCGAACCGGTGAACGCCAGCTTGTCGACCCCGGACCGGGCCAGGGCGTCCCCGGTGGGCGCCGCGCCGGTGACGGTGGTGAGCAGCCCGGCGTGCCCGGGCACGGCGGAGTCGAAGAGCCCGGCCAGCAGGACCCCCGTGCCCGGGGTCAGCTCGGACGGCTTGAAGACCACGGCGTTCCCCGCGGCCAGGGCGTAACCGATGGAGCCCATCGGGGTGTACAGGGGGTAGTTCCAGGGGCCGATCACGCCGACCACGCCCAGCGGCCGGTGCACCAGCGAGGCCCGCTGGTGGACGGTGAACAGTCCCGTGCCCACCTTCCGCCGGCGCAGCACGCGTCCGGCGTTGCGGGCGGCCCAGCCCAGGTGCTCCAGCGTGAGGACGACCTCCAGCGCGGCGTCACCGGCCGGCTTGCCGGTCTCCTCGGCGATGGTGCGGGCCACGGCGTCCAGGTCGGTGGCGAGCGCCTTCTTCCAGCGCAGCAGATGGTCACGGCGCCGGGACGCGGGCAGCGCCGCCCAGCCGCCCTGGACGGTCCGGGCCCGCGCCACGGCGCGGGAGACCTCCTCCGGCCCGTCCACCGGGTGATCGGCGATCGGCTCGCCGGTCGCGGGGGAGTACGTGGTGAAGGTCGCGGCGCGTGGTGCGGTGGCCGGGGTGGTGTCGGTCATCGGGTCTCCTGACGGGGAGCGCGGGAAGCACGGGAGGCGGGCGGCCGCACCGGAACGGGGTCCCCTTCCGGCGGTGTCTCCTCCTGGAGCGGGGCCGTGGGACGGGAGTGCGCCCAGTGCGGACCCAGGTCGTCCAGGGTCCAGCCGAAGGGGTAGGTGCGCGCCTCGGGCTTGCGCGGGAACCGCTCCGGCCGCCCGGGCAGCAGGCGGATCAGCGCGGCCCGGACCCGGAAGCCGCGGTGGACGGCGGCCCGCACCCAGCGCGGCTCCGGGGAGAAGCCGAGCGCCGTCAGCAGCGGTTCGTCCAGGACGGCGAGTACGATCCGGGACGCCGGCCTCCGTAAGGGGGCCGGGTACCAGGAGGCCAGAATGCGCAGGGTGGCCGCGGCGACCCTGCGGTTGGCGGGGTCGTAGGCGTACATCTCCCGCTCGTAGTCGTCGTGGAGCCGCTCGAACGCGGCGTAGGTGCCGGGCACGCCGGAGATGCCCATCATCTCGCCCATCCGCCGGCCCACCAGTGCCAGGCTCTCGGTCTCCTGCTCGGACAGGCGCCGCCAGCCGAACCGGTCGATCCACCGCTTCGGCCCCACCACCGTGGTGGCGAGGACGTAGAGGAAGTCCTCGTTGGGGATCCGGTAACGGCCGTGGATGCGGTTCAGGTGGCGGGCGGCCGCCCGGCCGTGCTCCGAGTGCATCCCCTCGCGGACCATCTCGTACGTGATCAGCACCGTGTCGTCGTACCGCTTCTGACCGGCGCGTTCGAACTCCTGGGTACGGTCCAGGAGCCGGGAGACGCGCGGGACGCCGAAGTCGCGCAGGAACGCGATCGACGTCCCGTGGAGGTAGTCGCGGGGGAACTCGTAGTGGACGATCCACCGGTAGATCTGCTCGAAGTCCCGCTGCGGATCCATCTGCTGGATGCGGCGGAGCCGGCTGTAGCGGCCCATGGGTGATCCCTCCTGTCGGAATCGCGGCCACCGGCTCGCGGTACGAGCGGTCGGGTCGGAGAAGCGGACGGTCTCCGCGTCGACCGGCACCCTGCCGTACGGGTGGGATGACGATGCCGCCGGTGAGCCGGGTGACGTGGCTGCGCGGTGCCGTGCGGGTCGTGGGCGGTGAGTCGAAGATACTGAAACTATTGACTTGTTTCACGGGCGTCAAGACTCCCGGCGTGCGGGTGGTGCCGGAGGGTGCGGGCACCGGCGAGCGGTACGTGGGGAGTGCCGGCCCGGTCGCGGGCACGGGCGGGACGCGGTCGAGCGTGCGGCGGACGGTGTCCGGTCCGCACGAGGACCGGCCGACGCAGCGGAACGCGATGATCCGCGCCTTCCGGCTGCGGGAACAGGTGCCGTCCTTCGAGGCGTCGGACAGTGTCGTCAACGCTAGGGCGGGGCGGGCGGCGTGGATGCCCGGGTTCGCCGGCCACGCCCCCACCACCTTGCCGGCCTACCGCACCGGGGACATCGACGAGCAGTTCACCGGATCGCGGATCGAGCGGCTGCGCAGCGTGTACGCGGAGGCCCGGGCACGGACGCCTGGTCCTCGTCCGTCGCCGGTGTCCGCTTCCACCGTCTTCCGGACGTCCGCCGATCCGCTCTCGTCGTAGAGCTGTGCCGTCCTCACCCTGGAGCGGCGACGCCGAAGAAGCTCAGCCGTCCACCACCGTCACTTCGGGGGGAAGTCGCGCAGCGCGGCGTTGACCTCGTCGGCGAGTCCGCCCCGCCTCCCGGCCCCGCGACGGCCTGTGGCCGGTTCCGGCTGTCCCGCGCCGGCCCCGCCGGCACGCGGTCGTCCGCCGTGCGGACGAGCCGGGTCAGCTCCCGCCCCGGCGGGCCGCCGTGCGGGGTGCCGGAACACGGCACCCGAAGGAAACTCCTGACGAGCGAGGCCGTCCTCGGCGCCGGTGCCGGACGCGGTCCGGAGACGGACACGCCCGCGAGGCCCTCGCCGACGGCCGTCGACCGCTTCGGACACGTCTACGCTCCGGTCGGCGACGCCGGGAACTCCTTCGCCGGCCACTTCGCGGGTGCGCCGACGGACCGGGACGAACCTCCGGAGCGGCGCGCCGACCACACCGTCAAGCTCTCCTCTGCCGCCGTTCCCGTCGGCCGGGAGTCCGACGTGGAGGACCGGGCGGAATCCCTGCGCTTCGGCGACGAGCCGACGGTGCCCCGCCCCCGTGCACCCCCGGAGCGTCACGCGCCGTCGGTGCGCGAGCGCCGAGCGGCGCGGTGCCGCAGGCGTAGCGGCAGTACGTACCAGCACAGGCCGAACCACAGCATGACCGCGCCGACGAGTACTTCGGCGAGGACGCCGGGGACCACGAAACGGAGGATCAGCAGGAGTGTGCAGCCGATGGTCAGCGCGAGGAGGACCATGCCGCACATCATCAAGCGGGAGGCGGCCTCCACCACCTCGTCCTTCATGCGCTGTCCGGACAGGAAGCGGTGGATGGAGACGGGCGCTATGAGCGATCCGGTGGCCGCGGCGCCGAGCACCACGGTGGTGACGTAGATGGCGTGGTCCAGTGTCCCCAACTCCCGGAACAGCGGGGTGAAGGCCACACTGAGCAGGAACCCGAAGAGGATCTGCACGCCGGTCTGGGTGACCCGCGTCTCCTGCAGGATCTCGTTCCAGCGGCGGTTGACCCGTTCGCGCGGTGCTTCCGGCGCTTCGGCACCGGGTCCCGGACCGTGGCTGTCGTGGCGCGCGCAGCAGGCGGTTTCCTCCCCCGCCGTCTCGACCGGCTGCTCCGTCATGGTCATGGCATCCTCCATATGTCCAGGCGGCTCGTCTGCCCCGTCCTCACTCCCTTCATGCAGGTCAAGGGCGCGGAAGGGCTGATCCGGTGCGGCGGGCGGCGGAAGCGCCGTGTACGGCCGATGGCTCCGTGTGAAGGACCGGGAGCGTCTGCCGGGGCGCGGCGTACGAGCGTGTGGCAGGCGTCGGCCGATGCCCGGACCGTGGACGTCCGGCCGGTCCGAGAGGAAGGAGCGGGGCTCCTCCGGACCTCGTCGCGCTGCTCGCGGCAGTCACCCGTCGGCGCGCCGCGGGCTCTGCCGGTGCGTCGTCGTCCACTCCTCGCCGGAGTGAACGACGTTTCTCACGATCTTCGACCCCGACATGTGCCCATGTAGAGTGAAGACCGCCCTTGACCTGCACAAAGCAGGCAGGGAGCTGTCTTCCAGGAGTCCAAAGTGCTGCGGACGATGTTCAAGATCTAGCACTCGGTCATTCCCACAGGTCAGAGGCATGAATGCCGGGCTGAGGTCAGCAAGCGGTCAGCATCGGGCGCGGCTGTGTCCTGGCGTTGCTGACCTCCGGGCCGCGAGGGAGGTGACCCGGCCCGGCGCCGCCAGGGCCTCTGGGCAGGACGCGGCTGCGTCTCAGCGGACCAAGCCTGACGATCAAGGCGCGGTCGCCCGGTGAGGACCACGTGGCGGCCAGGAACGGGACCCGTCGGCCCAGGGCGAGGAACGACACGGTGACGGTCTTGCCCGGCGTCGCTTCGCCGTGCCGGCCGTAGGCCGAACCACGCAGCGCTCCACTCGAAGACCCTCCGATGGCCTAGGCGCGGTGGTGGTCTGCGGTGGGTGATGCACATGGTCGACAGGGCGGCATCTTCCCGAGAACGGAGCGATTCCTTGCAGCGCACCGCACAGATCTCACCCCGGGCCATGGAGTCGATCTCGACGCCCGAGCGTGTCGAGACGCACCTGGGCACCCTGGAGTTCCCGCTGGGCGTGCCCACCGAGGAGACCGCGAACCGCCTCTACGACCATGTGGACCACGTGCGGGCGGTCAGCGCGTTCCTCGACGCGTATTCCGGCGTCAGCCTGTGGGCGGCCCGCCGGGGATTCCTGGAGGCCGGAATCCAGGACCACGACGTCCTGCTCTTCTCGGAGTTCATGGATCACAAGACGCTTGTGCTGACCGGGAACGCCGACACCGTCTACTTCATGAGCTTCCTCGACCTGATCGAGGGTCCGCTGGTGGTGGAAGTGCCGCCCCTCGCCCTCTGTTTCCTCAATGACATGTGGTTCCGCTGGGTCGCGGACCCCGGCATGGCCGGTCCGGATCGCGGAGCGGGCGGCAAATACCTCTTCGTGCCACCCGGTCATGAGGGCCCTGTTCCCGAGGGCGGGTTCTTCACGCTCCGGACCCGCACCACGCGGCTCATCCTGGGCGGGCGGGCCTTCCTGGAGGGCGATGACCCGAAGCCGGCGGTCGAGCGGATCAAGGAGGGCCTGCGCATCTACCGCTACGTCCCCGGCTTCTACGGGACCAGCATCGGGGAGATCGTCACCGGCGGCACGGCCCCGCCGCTGCCGTGGACCGCCCAGACCTGGACGGCCGCGCTGCGCAGGCTCGACCCACCGCGCTTCGTCGAGGGCTCCGGACTGCCCGTGAACACGATCCCGCCCGCGGACGCGACGTACTTCGACTTCGCGAGTGAGCTCGTGCACGACCAGCCTGCCGAGGCGCTCGACCCCGAGATCGCCGGTGCCCTGGCCGCGGTCGGCATCGTGAAGGGCAGGCCCTTCGAGCCGGACGCGCGGATGCGGAAGGTCCTCACCGAGGCAGCCGCGGTCGGCAACGCCACGGCCCGCACCCTCGCCTGCCGCCCGCGTCCGGCCGAGGGGGCGCACTACTACGGTGCCTCCTCCCGGTGGCTCAACGGCCTGCTCGTGTCCGGCCACGAGTTCCTGGCGCCACCCGCGGACATCACCGACAGGGGCGTCGAGCCCCGTCCGAACGACGGCGCCCGGAAACTCAACCTGCGGTCCTGGTGGTGGTACCTGGGCGTGGGCATCAGCCCGGCGTTCACGGCGCCGCTGGCCGGCGTCGGCTCGCAGTACGTGTTCTCGCTCGCGGACCAGGAAGGCCGGGCCCTCGACGGCGGCAGGTACTACCGTCTGGTGCTTCCGCCGGACATTCCCGCCGCCCGGTTCTGGTCGGTCACCGCCTACGACAACCAGACGCGGTCGATGCTCGACACCCCGCAACGGTTCCCACGGGCCGGCAGCCAGGCCTATCCCACCCCGGCAGCGGTTTCCGACCCCGATGGCACGACCACGGTGTGCTTCGGGCCCGAGCGGCCCGACAGCGTGCCGGAGGGCAACTGGATCCAGACCACGCCGGGCCGGGGGTGGTTCGCGGTCCTGCGGCTCTACAGCCCGCTGCGGCCGTTCTTCGACAAGACCTGGCGGCCGGGCGAGATCGAGGCGGTGGGCTGACCTCGCCCGACGGCGCCCCGAAGGCAGACGGTCCGGACGGTGAGGTGCATGGACACGACCCCGCTGGGGAGTTGGAACGACGGTGCCGCGAAACGGGCGATCGTGGGGTTCGTGACGTCCGCGGCGGCGGAGGGCTCGCCGGGCTTCGTTCCGCCGGAGGAGCGGGTCGCCGTGTTCGACAACGACGGAACCCTGTGGGTCGAGAAGCCCGCGCCGGTGCAGATGGCGTTCGTCCTCGGGAAACTGGCCGCGCGGCTGGAGGAGGACCCGCCGCCGGCCCGCGAGCGGCCCTACCGGGAGATCGCCGACCGGGACGAGTCGTACTTCCGCGCGCTGAACGAACAGGACCCCGACGCGGTGGCGTCGATGGTGGAGGCCGTCGGAGCGGCCTGGGAAGGCACCACCCTCGCGGAGTACGAGGCCGAGGCCGCCCGGTACCTGGCTTCCTGGCGCCACGAGCGCTTCGGAGTGCCGTACTCCGGCCTCGTCTACCAGCCGATGCGGGAGCTGTTCGACTACCTCAGGGCGTACGGCTGGCGGCTGTTCGTCTGCTCGGGCGGCGGGCGTGATTTCATGCGGGTGATCTGCGAGGACACCTGGGGCCTGCCCAGGGAGAACGTGATCGGCTCGGCACCGGAGTTCGCCTACCGGGACGGCGTGCTGGTCCGTCGGGCCACCCCGCACGGTCCCCTCGCGCTCGGGCCCGGCAAACCGGAGTACATCCTCGCCCGCACCGGCCGGCTGCCGGGCTTCGCGGCCGGCAACGACGACGTGGACGTCGAGATGCTGCGGTCCGCGCGGTTCGCCCTGCTCGTCGTCCACGACGACGACGTCCGGGAGTACGCCTACACCGACTGTGCGGAGCGGGCACGCGCGACGGCCGAGAGGTCCGGGTGGACGACGGTCAGCGTGAAGAACGACTGGAACGTGGTTTTCACAGAACGATTCACTCAGGAGAAACCGAGTGCCTCACATCAGTGACGCCCCAAGCCCGGGCACATCACCCGAGACCCTCGCGTCGATCATCTGCCCGGATCGGCTGGAGACGGTCTTCGGAGCGTTGGACTTCTTCGACGGCCTGCCCTCGCCCGACGCGGTCACCCGCAGCTACGACACGCTGGATCTGCTGCGCGGGATCGAGGCGTTCCTCAACTGCGTACCCGGCGCCTCCATGGTGGCGATGCGACGCGGCCTGAGGAGCGTCGGCGTCGACTCCCGCACGATCGGCTACACGGCCCCGCGATGCACCTCGGCACCGGTGCTGCTCACGGGCAACACGGAAACCACCTACGGGATGACCTTCCTGGCGCTCGACGAGGACGGTCCCACCGTGATCGAGGCGCCGGGGAACTCGCTGTGCGTCGTCGACGACATGTGGCAGCGCTACGTCACCGACATGGGCATCGCCGGGCCCGACCAGGGAGAAGGAGGCAAGTACCTCTTCCTCCCTCCGGGCCACGAGGGTGACGTTCCCGACGGGTACTTCGTCGTGCGGCCGGCGACTTACAGCTCCTGGGTGGTGCTCCGCGCGCTCGGCGGTACGGAGAGCCTGCTCACGGCGCGGATCCACCCGCTCTCGGCCGCGGCGGACCGGCCCGAGCAGCGCTTCGTCAACTGGGCGGAATCGGACTTCAACACGATCCACGCCAATGACTTCTCCTTCTTCGAGGAGATCGACACCATCGTCCAGGCGGAGCCGCCCGAATCACTCGACCCCGAGCGTGCCGGTCAGCTCGCCGCGCTCGGCATCGTGCGCGGCAAGCCCTTCCAGCCGGACGAGCGTATGCGCTCGATCCTCGACACCGCCGCCAGGATCGCCTCGGGCATCGTACGGACACTGGCCTTCAAGCCACGTGACCCGGGCTTCTACTACTACCCCGACAGGTCGTGGAAGACCCCGTTCCCCACCCGCAGTTACGAGTTCCTGTCGGCGGAGGGCGCCCGGCTGCTGGACTCCCGGGCGGTGTTCTACTACTTCGCGACCGTCTCCTCGCCGGCGATGGTGACGGCGCCCGTCGGCACCGGATCGCAGTACGCCTACACGGCGGAGGACTCCACGGGCGAGTGGCTCGACGGCGGACGGCACTACACGCTCACACTGCCGAGCGGCGTCCCGGTGAAGAACTTCTGGGCCGTCACCGCCTACGACCCTCAGACCCGGTCGCTGCTGCGCACGGACCACCCCTACCCGAGCGTCAACAGCCAGTCGGAAGCCGTCCGGCCCGAGAACAACGGCGACACGGTCATCCACTTCGGCCCGACCGCGCCGCAGGGCGAGGAGGCGAACTGGGTCCAGACCGTACCCGGCAAGGCATTCTTCGTGACGCTGCGGCTCTACGGTCCGCTCGAAAGCTGGTTCGACAAGAGCTGGCGGCCGGGCGAGATCGAACCGGCGTAGGCAGGCGGCCGTGGGTGAGACGATCGGTCAGATTCTGTCCTACGGCGTCGCCGTGGCGCTGAGCGCGTTCCCGATCATCGGTGTGGTGCTGATGCTCGCCACCCCAAGGGCGCGCTCCAACGGCCCGGCGTTGCTCCTGGGCTGGGCCCTGGGCCTGGCCCTGGTCGGCACGATCGTGCTGCTGGTCTCCGGCGGCGCCGGCCCGGGCGACCAGGGGCAGCCGGCCGACTGGGTCAGCGCACTCGACCTGGCGCTCGGCGTGCTGCTGCTGTGGGTGGCGGTGAAGGAGTGGCGCGGCCGGCCGCGCGGCGACGAGGAGGTGACGTTGCCGAAGTGGATGAAGACGGTCGACTCGTTCACCCCTGTCAAGGCGCTGACACTCGGGACGGCGCTGTCCGCCCTCAACCCGAAGAACCTGCTGCTCTCGATCGCCGCGGCGTCGGCGATCGCGCGCACGGACACCTCCGCCGGCGCACAGGCCGTGGCACTGGCCGTCTACGTGGTGCTCGGGGCGCTCGGGCCCGGAACGCCGGTCGTGCTCTACTTCGCCCTCAAGGAGCGCTCGAAGCACATCCTCGACGGACTCAGGCTCTGGATGGAGCGGCACAACACGGCGATCATGGCCGTGATCTGCCTGCTCTTCGCCGCGAAGCTGGTGGGCAACGCCATCAGTGATCTCTCCTCCTGATGAGGGCGAGCATGCCCGGACCGTTCCCCTCCCCGCGGGGATACCGGTGGCAGTGGCTGGGGCGGGACGCACTGGCCGGGGCGACCGTGTGGGCGGTCCTCGTGCCCGAGGCGCTCGCCTACGCGACGATCGCCGGCGTCTCGCCCGTGGTCGGCCTCTACGCGGCGCCCGCCGCCCTGATCCTCTACGCCGTCTTCGGCAGCTCCAGACACCTGGTGGTCGGGCCGATGGCGGCCACGGCGGCGCTCTCGGCGGCGATCGTCGGTGACGCCGCGGACGGTTCCGGCGCCCACTTCGCCGCGCTGACGGCGGCCCTCGCCGTCACGGTGGGCCTCGCGGCGCTCCTCGCCGGACTGCTGCGCCTCGGCTTCCTCGCGAGTTTCATCTCCGAGCCGGTGCTGAAGGGCTTCATCGTGGGCCTGGCACTGACGGTCATCGCGGGCCAGCTGCCGAAGCTCTTCGGTGTCGAGGGCGGGCCGGGGGACTTCTTCGAGAAGATCTGGGCCCTGATCGGCGACCTCGGCGCGACCAGTGGCCTCACCGTCCTGGTCGGCGCCGGCAGCCTCCTGCTGATCCTCGCTCTGCGGTGGATCGCCCCGGTCGTGCCCGGCCCGCTGATCGCGGTGGCGCTGGGGATCGCGGTGGCGACGGCCTTCGATCTGGAGGGCCACGGTGTCGCTGTCGTCGGGGACGTCGACACCGGGCTGCCCTCGTTCGGCTTCCCCGACGTCTCGCTCGACGACCTCGGCGGTCTCGCCGCCGGAAGCGTCGGCGTGCTGCTCGTCGCCTTCGCCGAGGGACTCGGGGCGGCGAAGAACTACGCCGTCCGCGGCCACTACGAGGTCGACGCCAACCGGGAGCTGATCGGGCTCGGTGCCGCGGGCCTGGGCGCCGGCCTGTTCATCGGCATCGGCGCCTCGCTGCTGCTGCTCCTCTACCGCTCCTCGCGCACGGTCGTCAGCGAACTGGGCCAGCTGCCGGGAAACGGGCACTTCACCGCGCTCGACCGGCACAGGGACAGCCGCAGGATCCCGGGGGTGGTCGTGCTGCGCGTCGAGGGCGGCATCTACTTCGCCAACGCCGAGCGGATCCGGTCCACGGTGGGGAGGGCCGCCGACAGGGACGGAGTCACGGCGGTCGTGATCGACGCGGAGACCGTTCCCTTCATCGACGTCAGCGCCGTACGCATGCTCGACCAGCTGGCCGGGGAGCTGGAGGCCCGCGGAGTCCGGCTGCTGCTGGCCCGCGACGTGGGTCAGGTGAGGGACGTGCTGCGCACCGCGGACGCCGGGGCGGAGCTGAGACACATCCATCCCACCGTGCGGGAGGCGGTCGAGGCCGCCAGGACCGGCACGTGACCCGACGCCCGGATCACCGGGCGGCTGCCCCTGTACGCCTCCTCCAGCGGTCTGGTGCTCCTGGCCCACGGCGCGGCGGACCTGAAGGAACGGCTGCTGGCCGGCCCGCTCACCGCCTACACCCCGGCGACCCCGGCCACGCCCACCCGGCTGCGCGCCACCTTGGCCGAAGTCCGGCAGCGGGGTTACGCCTACTGCCCCGGCTACGTCCACGAGGAAGCCCTCGGTGTCGCCGCCCCGGTGCGTGGTGCGGACGGGCAGGTGGTGGCGGCGCTGTCGGTCATCATCCCCAACGACGCGGGCGCCCAGGCGGTGTACGGCCGCCCGAGGCGTGTCCCGTGCGCTCGGCACGCCACCGGGCGGGAGGAGGGCCGGTGCGTCACGGGGGTGTGACATCGGTACGAACTTCGCCTCTCACGCAGTGAGAATGCCGTCGCGCTGATTCGGCGGCCACGCGCATCCCTCCTGCATTCCACAGACGGAGGCGACAACGTGGTCGTACACAACCTGCTGCCTGCGGTTCCCCGACCCACCCCACCCTGTCCTTGCGGGTCCGCGCCAAGGACGTCGTCGCGGACGGCGTCGTGTCCCTCACCCTCGACCACCCCGACGGCGTCCGGCTGCCGGACTGGACGCCCGGGGCGCACATCGATCTCGCGCTGCCGAACGGGATCACGCGGCAGTACTCCCTGTGCGGCGACCGACGGGACCCGTACACCTACCGCATCGCCGTCCTGCGCGAGCCCGCCGGGCGTGGAGGATCGGCCTACGGGCACGACCGGCTGATGCAGGGGGACCGGGTGGGTGTGGGCGGGGCGCACAACCACTTTCCCCTGGTGCCGGCCGACCGCTACCCGTTCATCGCGGGCGGCATCGGGATCACCCCGCTGCTGCCGATGATCCGGCAAGCCGAAATGACGGGCGCTGAGTGGCAGTTGCTGTACGGCGGTCGTACCCGCGCCTCGATGGCGTTCCGCGCGGACCTCACGCACGCCTACGGCGGTCGCGTGCACATCGACCCCCAGGACGAGTGCGGCCCGCTGGACCTGGCCGCGTGGCTGAACGAACCGCTGTCCGCGACCAAGGTGTACTGCTGCGGGCCGGCCCCTCTCCTGGCCGCAGTCCGGGAGGCGTGTGCCCACTGGCCCGGCCACAGCCTGCGTACCGAACGGTTCACCGCCGCGGACCGGTCCGAGCCCGTGCGCCGGACGCCCTTCGAGGTGGAACCGCGACGCACCGGCCGTACGGTGACCGTCACCCCGGACGTCTCCGTGCTGCACGCTGTGCGCGGGGCCGGCGCCGAGGTGCTGTCCTCCTGCGAACAGGGAACCTGCGGCACCTGTCTCGTCCCGGTGCTGGAGGGCACCCCCGACCACCGGGACGCGGTCCTGGCCGACCATGAACGCGCGGCGGGCGACTGCATGATGCCCTGCGTGTCGCGCTCGCGCTCCGACCGCTTGGTCCTGAACCTCCGAGCGTTCTCGACCGGCAGCCGACCTGAGCCGCGTGCTGCCGAACCTGCGATCACCGTCGCCTCGAACTCCTCCGACCCGAGCCGCCTTTCATGGAGCCGCCATGACCGGGACAGCAGCCGTTCCCGCGTCGCCACCGATCGGTGACGCCGACCCGTTCGCCGCCGAGTACCTGGCACACCCCGAGCCACCGCACCGGCGGTTGCGCGAAGCCGGCCCCGTCGTCCGCCTGTCCCGTTACGACGTACACGTCCCGGCCCGTCACCAGGAAGTGCACGCCGCCCCCGTCGCCTGGCAGACCTTCCAGCCCGGTGCCGGAGTCGGACTGGCCAGTCTCCGCCACGACGACCCCGTGATCATCACCGGCCGCAAGGCCACCCGGAACCACCAACTCACCGATGCCGAGAAGGAAGCGAACCGGCTGATCAGCCGCGAACGCGCCGCCGGCGAGCACGGGTTCGCCCACCTCAAGTCCTGGCGCATCCTGACCAAGGTCCGCATGAACGCCCGCCACGCGACCACCCTCCCGCGGGCCCCCCTCGTCCTCGCGAACACCGGGTCCAGAGGTGACCGACGATCACCCCCGCAGTGATCATGACGCTGACCGGCAGGAGTCCGTCACTCCCGGACCACACCAGCCCCACCCCCAGCCCCGCGAGCCGCGGAATCAGGATGAAACGATCCCACTGCCGACCGTACCGGCCCACCGCCGACCGTACCGGCCGCTCTCCGGCCGTCGTTCCCGAACGGTCCTCGGCCGACGGTCCCTCACTCGCACCTGAAACGATGGCGATCAGTCACAGCGGGGCGGCGCGATCGGTTGCGCACCGTTCTTGCCGCGGCTGGGGAGGACGGTGCTCGGCGACGGTGTGGCTGAGGGCGGCGATGCCGTCGGAAGACGGGCTGAGGATACGGAGTGCTGCTGTTCATGCGGTTTCGAAAGAGCGCTGTCATCGCGGTTGTGTGTGCCTTGGTCGCTGGTGTCTCGGGGGACCGTGCCGGCACCTCCGCGCCCGCGGGGGGACCTGTGGAGGACCTCCTGAACGGCAGGGACTGGGCTCACTTCGCCGGCGGGAAGCCCACGCACACAGGGGTACGGGTCACACCCCTCGACCGGCGCATCACACGCCAGGACGGTACCGGCGGACAGCCGAACCCACCGGTGAACCTGCGCGGTCCCCACATGGTGTTCCGAGGGGATGTCCGGATCGAAGCCGGCCTGCGGCGCACGGATGACACGGGTGCCTACCTGCATCTGTACGGTGAGACGCCGGTCGTCTACGACGAATGGCGCTACGAACGGCGCGGCGTGCGCATCGGCGTGGTCGGCGGGAGGCTCCGGATCGACCGCTGGGACGGGGACTCCGACAGACCTGCGATGACCCGGACCTTCGGGAGCGGCCTGGGGCCCGAAGTCCGCCTCGCCGTCGAAGTCCGCGCAAACAGGCTTGTGCTGGAGGCCGACGGCAGGGTCGTGGGAACCGTTCCCGCGCGGGACGTCTTCGGCAGTGGCCGCATCTGGTTCGGCGCGGATGCGGGAGCCCGTGGAAAGGGCTGGACCCTCAGCGATCTCCACGCGCGGTCACTGGGACGGGGCCGGATGTCCGTCGTGGACGCGCCTGACCTGCGAGTGCCCCGGTCCAGCGATGCGATGCGTGATCTGGCGGCGGTTCTCCCACGCCCGATCCGTATGGGAACCGCCCTGGCCGCGGGCCCCTTGCTGACTGACAGCGCCTACCGCCGGACGGCGGGTGAGGAGTTCTCCATGCTTACGCCGGAGAACGACTTCAAGCCGCAGTTCGTCCAGCCTCGACGCGGCGTGTTCGCGTTCGCGGAAGGCGATACCTTGGTGGACTTCGCCGAGGCCAACAGGATGAAGGTGCACGGCCACACCCTCGTCTGGTTCGAAGCCCTGCCCGCATGGATGCGTGCCGAGATGACGCGCGAGCAACGCAGGCGCGTCATGGTGGAGCACATACGCGCGGTAGCGGGCCACTTCCGGGGGAAGGTGGCGGAATGGGACGTGGTGAACGAGCCCATGTCCGACGAGGATGAGGACTACTCCAACGGCAACCGGGGCGTGCGGCCGCAGTTGTGGTTCGAAGCGATGGGTGAGCAGTACATCGACATCGCCTTCCATGCCGCCCGCGAGGCCGACCCGCACGCGGTGCTGTACCTCAACGAGTACGGGGTGGAGGAGGACGGCCCACGCTGGGATGCCCTCTACGCGCTGCTGATCCGGTTGAAGGAGCGGGGCGTTCCGATCGATGGCGTCGGTTTCCAGGACCACGAATACGCCGTCGGCGACCGTACCGACCCCGAGGTCTTCCGACGCAAGGTCCGGGCTTTGGCCGGGCTCGGCCTGAAGGCCCGGGTCTCGGAGGCGGACGTCCTCGTCGACGAGGACGAAGAGGACATCCAGGCCCGCCAGTTGGCGGGGAAACTCGCGGTCTGCGGCGAAGAACCCAACTGCACCTCGTTCTCGACCTGGGGTTTCACCGACAAGTACGGCTCCACGGCTGACCTGCGACACTATCCCCCGAGTCCGGGAAACGCTCTTCCCTGGGACGCGACGTACGAGGTGAAACCCGCCTACTGGGCACTGCGTGACGTCCTGGACGACGCTCGCCGCTCAGGTACTGGATAGGTACGGCGAACACCGCGAACGACCAGTGGGATCGTTTCATCCTGATTCCGCGGCTCGCGGGGCTGGGGGTGGGGCTGGTGTGGTCCGGGAGTGACGGACTCCTGCCGGTCAGGATCATGATCACTGCGGGGGTGATCGTCGGTCACCTCTGGACCCGGTGTTCGCGAGGACGAGGGGGGCCCGCGGGAGGGTGGTCGCGTGGCGGGCGTTCATGCGGACCTTGGTCAGGATGCGCCAGGACTTGAGGTGGGCGAACCCGTGCTCGACGGCGGCGCGTTCGCGGCTGATCAACCGGTTCGCTTCCTTCTCGGCATCGGTGAGTTGGTGGTTCCGGGTGGCCTTGCGGCCGGTGATGATCACGGGTTCGTCGGGCTGGTCGTCCAGGCCGACGAAGCCGAGGTCGGCCAGGGCGCCGAGGCCGGCCTCGCGGAGATGCGCGGTGATCTTGTCGTGGCGGGCGGCGGTGATCTCGCTGGACCGGCCGGGCCGGGCGGAGGAGATACCGGCCGGCTCCGTGCGCAACAGCTCCGCACCGCTCGGGCCGGCACGACCGCCGCGTGAAGCTCACTCCGCTCCACGAGCGTCTCCTCGCCGACATCCTCGACCTCGGCTCCCCTATCCTCTGGTCCTCACCGGCGGATACGCCGTGCAGGCGCACGGCCTGGTCGAACGCTTCAGCCGTGACCTCGACGTCGCCACCGGGAACCCCGCTCCGACGCAGGAGATCGTCGCCTCACTCACAGCAGGGCTCGGCACGCGCGGATGACGGACCACGCACGTCCAGACCGATCCGCTCAGCGGCCGGTTCCTCGTCACCGATCCGGACACCGGCGAGGAGCGCGAGGCGACGTCCTCAAGGAGGCGTTCTGGGCTCCGCCCGCCCAGACCCCCTACGGCCCCGTTCTTTCCCTCGACGACGTGATCGGCACCAAGGTCCGTGCCCTCGCCGACCGCGGCACCGTCCGCGACCTCATCGACGTCCAGGCCGCCTCCCGCCACCGCTCCACCGCCGACCTCGAATCCCTGGGCCGCCGTCGCGCCCACGACGAGTCCAGCCTCGAAGACCTCCGGGACCGGCTCGTCGGCGCGGACCGGTACGAGGACGAGGACTGCACCGCGTACGGGCTCACCTCCCGGCAGATCGAAGAACTCAAGGCGTGGGCGCCGGAGTGGGCGGAGGATCTGGGTGCGCGGATCCATGACGAGAACGCCTGGGGCGAGGGCGCGGAAACAGGAACGGTCCGGGTCAGCGGGCGTTGCTCCAGCCGCCTGTGCCGGCGGAGTACGAGTCGAGCAGGTCCACCACGAAGACCAGGGTCGAGCCCGCCGGGATCAACGGCGAGGGCGACTGGTTGCCGTAGCCGAGACGCGGGGGAACGACGATCTCGCGCCGACCGCCGACCTTCATCCCCCTCAACCCCCGGTCCCAGCCCTTGATGACCCTGCCGCTGCCCAGGGCGAACTTGAAGGGCTGGTCACGGTCCCAGGAGGAGTCGAACTCCTTCCCGGTCTCGAAGGTCACCCCGACGTAGTGGACCCTGACCACCGTGCCCGGCTTCACCTCGGCCCCGTCCCCGACGACCAGGTCCCGGACGGTCAGTTCGGCAGGCGCAGCACCCTCCGGGACGTCGACCTCGGGCTTCGTCAGTTCACTCATCGCAGTTCCGTCACTCTCCGTCGCAGACCCTCGTGCGGGCCGACCCGGCCCATGGACACTCCATGCGGCAGAGGATCACGCTAACGCGCATGCCGGTTTCCGGAGCGCACCGGATCAGTGGCCGCGCACGGCGGTCCGTCGCACGGCCGGCGCACGAGCCCTCGCACACTCGGGCGGGACGCGGTGGCTCGGGTCGCACGGCAGCCGCCCGGACGGGAAGCGGCACAGAAGCCCGGGCGGGAAGCCCGCTCGGTACGGTGCGCGATGTTCTGCAAGGTCTTCGACCGGGAGGCGTGCCCGTGTACGGTGAAGACCGCCCTTGACCTGCACAAAGCAGGCAGGGAGCCGTCTTCCAGGAGTCCAGAGTGCTGCGTACGATGTTCAAGTCCAAGATCTAGCGTTCGATCGTTTCCACAGGTCAGAGCCCTGATTGCCGCCTCCGGGTCAGCAAATGGTCAGCATCGGGCCGGACGGTGTCCGGCTTGCCCACCCGCCTCTGCTGCTCCGCCCGGCGCCCTGACGTGGATCTACGCAGAGAGAAAGAACACGGAGCGGTCCGTTGCCGAGGCCCACCAGGAACTCGGTCAGCGGACGGTCGCGGAATACGCGAGGCGGTGGCGGCCCCGACAACGCCGGATGACGGAGCACTCCACGGGCCGGCACGCGGACGGCTCCGTCTTCTCCGCGTCCTCGGGGCCATCCCACGAAACGCCTACGGCAAAGGCGCCATGGCGGACGACGTCCACCGGTCGGTGAGCCGGGGCCTGAACCAGGTGTGCCGGAAGGGCTGTCGGCCGCGTGGGGCCATCGACGCGGGAGGGGCGATCGGTACCACGGCGAGTTGTTGTGCCTTGTGTCGGTGTCATGCGTTTGCGTGGTCGTCGCGGTGGGCGATTCCGCCTGTTCGGTTCCGCTTGTGCGTGGGCTGTTCCATTCCGCCGGGCCTTCCTCGGTACGTCCCCCTGCGGAAGGCTGTTCATGAAGCACCCCGATGACTCCGGCATCGCTCACGGCGGTCCCGCCAAGCCCGGGGCCACGACCCCGGTACTGCCCCCGGCCGTCTCCTTCGCCGGTCTGGAACTGCCGGTGGAGGTGCTGCGGGCACTGAGCGGACTCGGGGTGCGCGAACCCTTCCCGACCCAGGCCGCCTCACTGCCCGATGCCCTTCAGGAACGCGACGTCCTGGGATACGCCGGCAAGGACGCCTCCCGCGGCGCCGGCGGCAAGTCCCGGAGGGCCGGCGAGGCCCGCAAGGCCGCCCTCGTGCGTCGCGGCAACCGAGGGGCGCTGTCCGGGGAGTGAACGTCCTGGCCACGGGATCGGCGGCCCTCGGTCCGGCCCGAAGCCGTCCTGTGCGCCCCACCCACCAAGCGAACGCCCTCGACCGCGAGAGGGACACCCGCCGAAACGGAGCAGGATGACGTCGTCGGCGTCCCGCACCGTGCCCGGCATGACAAGCTGTGCTTGCCCACCACCCCCGAACCCAGGAGGTCACCATGACCGCAGAGCCCGTGTCGACGGAAGGTTCGGAGCCGGCTGACCCCGAGGCGTCACCTCTGGCGCCGGACGGCGACGGCAACTACGACCTCAAGCGCAAGTTCCGCGAAGCCCTGGCGCGCAAGCGCGGTGCGCAGGCGGACGCCGCCGGTGTCGCCGCCAACCCGGATGTGTCGAAGGCGCGTGCGGCGCACGGCCCGGCTGCGAGCCAGCGGTCGTTCAGGCGCAAGAGCGGCGGCTGAGTCGATCAGTCCCGGGAGCCGGCCGCTTCACCGGCGCTCCGAGCGCTACCCGCTTGCGCATCCCGTGCAGTGGCCCGCAACGTGCGCATACCCCTGTGCGCGTTGCGGGCGAGGCGTGGACGAACCCGGATGACCTCCGGGCCCGACCGGCCCAAGGGCAGCCATGCCGTGACCGTCGATCACCGACAGGCGCCGCACCTTGTGTGCGGTCGTCGTGCGCTGGATCTCCTGCGCGCCGTCGTCGGTGTCGACGGCGACGGCCTCGCCCCGGGCCGGTTCCCGGCCGGACGACCGGTCGGCGATTCGCACGCGGGTCACCCGGCCGACAGGACCGGCACACGGTCTCTCGCCCTGATCACCGGTGCTTCCGGCGGGATCGGACATGAACCGCCCCGGCAGTCCGCCGAGCACTGCTACGACCTCGTGGTCAACGCCGAGGGCGAACGGCTGGAGCCCGCCGTGCGCCGCCTGCGGGAGACGGATGCGCGGGTACGTCCCGTACGCGCCGGTCTCCGGACCCGCGAGGGTGCGGGAGGGCTGCTCGCCGCGGTCGGCGGGCTGACGGTCGACCTCGCCGCCCTCGATGCGGGGGGCGGCCGGGGCGGTGCCTTCGTGGACACCGACCCCGCCGGCGACCAGGCCGTCATCGACCCGGACATCACCGCGACCGTCCGGCCGGCCAAGCCGCTGCTGTGCGCCATGGTGACGTGCGGCGGGGGCAGGATCGCCTCCACCTCGTCCGTCGCCTCGACGGTGCCCGGCCCCTTCCAGCCCGTCCGCGATGCCCCGACGTCGCCACCGTGACGGTTGGAGCCGGCGCCCCGGCCGGGCGACCTATAAGGATCATGCAGGTGGTGGTGGCGTGGGCGATCAGTTTGCCCTGGTCGTCCAGCACCTTTCCTTCGGCGGTGGCAGTGCGGCGGCCGGCAGCGTTGCCGCGTGACGTGGTGATCCGGGCGGGGGCGCCGTCGGCCAGGCCGAGGGGTCTCGTACAGCAGGTGCGGGGCCATGGCGACGGTGGACTTGTCGACGGCGGCCAGGGCGGCGAATGCAGCAGGGTCAGCCCGCTGCGGGGGACGGCGTTCAGTTCGCGGACGAGGCGGTCGTGGATCCCGGGTTCGGGCAGGGTGCCGGGCAGCGGGTCGAGGACCGGGGCGCGCAGGTGGAAGGTGTTGTGGGGGAACTCGAACGTGAAGAACGTCGCTTCCCATTTCTCGAACTGGGAGGCGGCCGGCAGCACGTAGTCGGCCTGGCGGCCGGTCTCGGCCAGGGCGATGTCGATGACCACGACCAGGTCGAGCGCGGCAAGCGCCTGGGCGAAGGCAGCGGAGTCGGCCAAGGAGTGCACCGGATTGGACGACTCGATGATCATCGGGTGGTGACCAGGGCGCGGGGTCCCTCCGCCTTCTCCACCTCGTCGAGCGCGGCACCGGCGGCGGTGAGCCAGTCGGGGTGGAAGCGGTTCTCGCCGTCTCCGAGGTCGAGGACGAAGACGTTGTCGTGGCGGTCGAGTGAGGGCATGGCGACTCCTTCGAGGTATGTAGGCGAAGCGGCTGCGGGCTACGGCCGGGGACCGGGTTCGGCACCGGGGCGGTCGCGCAGGGCGTAGAGAAGCAGGTCGTGGATCTCGGCGGCGGCCTCGATCGGGGCGGTGCTCTGCTCGGCCCGACACATGATCACCGCGCCTTCGACCGCGGCGATGATGAAGGCGCCGAGCCGGCGGCTGCGTTCCTCGGGCAGGCCGTGCCGCGGGAAGAGCGCCGCGAGGGCCTCCTGCCAGCGGGCGAACACGGCGGCGGAACGGGCCAGCCGGGGTGCGTCGTCGTTGGTCTCCACGGCCACTGCCACGATCGGGCAGCCGGCCCTGAAGCCGCTCTCCACGAGCCGGTCGCGCCACAGCACGAAGAACGCGTCGACGGCCGCCACCGGATCGTCCGCCTGCACGGCGGCGTCGATCAGGCCCGCGATGAAGTCCCCCGCCAGCGCCACCGCCTCGTCGATGAGCTGCGTCCGTCCGCCGGGGAAGTGGTGGTACACCGAGCCCCGAGGGGCTCCGCTGTGGGCGAGTACCCGGTCGATGCTGGTCGCGCTCGCCCCGTACTCACGCAGCAGGGCAGCGGCGCTGAGGATCATCCGGTCACGACTGTCACTCCTGCGCGGGCTCACCCGCCCACCACCTTCCCATGACGATGCGACCCACCAGACGGGCTACCTGTCGGTAACTTATGGGGTATGCCATAGAACATGCGAGAGGGACTGCGGCGGTCGTTTGATCCGTACCGACAGGCGCCGTCCGGTCGAGGCGCGCGCCGGCTGTGACGGCGCCCCTGGGCGCGTCCGGCTCAACACGCTGAACCTGACGGAGAAGTCGTCGGAGACCAGGGACCGGAACCAGTCCTTCTCCGGACCGCGCCGTGTCGTACGAGCACGGGCCCGTCGAGAGGGCGGGGCCTGCGGGCGGCTCGGCTCTGTCGGCCCGGAGGCGGGGCGGGTGCAGCAGGATCCTCGTGGAGCTTCGCGACCGTGGCAGCCGTGGCGGCCGCGCCCGCAGGCGCCCGTCGGGACTCACTCCCTCTGTGAACGCACGATGGCCACCTTCACTCACTGTGACCGGTCACGAATTGACGTTCACCGCGGTGGTTCCCAGGCTGGTGTGGGAGACCGACGAAGGGGCCGTGGCCGTGAGCGGTGGGCAGAGTGCACTTCCCCGGCTGCTGACGGCGGCGGAGACGGCCGCGCCAGTGGACGCCGTCGACGTGGTCGCCGAGGACCTGAGGCGGCGTCTCGACGCCACGAACGTCTCCTTCCTCATCGTGGACCTGACAGGGAGGGCGGTGGCGCGGCTGTCCACCACCGGTTCCGTGGCGGGCGGGCGGGAGGCGGAGCGGATCCCTCTGCCCGGCAGTGTCTACGAGCGGGTGATCCGCACCCAGCGGCTGCACCGGGAGAAGACCGGCGGGGGACAGCGGGTGATCGTGCCGGTCACCAACCGGGGGGACGCCATCGGGCTGCTCGAACTGCTCCTTCCGGCCGCCCCCGGCGAGGACGTCCTCGCGGCGGTCGGGGAAGCCGCCCACATCCTGGCCTACATCGTGATCGCCAACGGGCGCTTCACCGACCTCTACGTCTGGGGCAAACGCTCCAGGCCCCCCACCCTGGCAGCGGAGATCCAGTACCAGCTGCTGCCCCCGTCACTGTCGTGCGAGGCCGCGCAGTTCGCCCTGTGCGGGAGCCTGGAGCCCTCCGAGGACCTCAGCGGCGACACCTTCGACTACGCCCTGGACCGCGACACCCTGCACGTGTCGGTGACCGACCCCATGGGCCACGACGTCGACGCCGCGCTGGCCGCCACGGTCCTGGTGGGCGCCCTGCGCGGCGCCCGCCGTGCGGGAGCCGGCCTGGCCGACCAGGCCCACCGGGCCGACCAGGCCCTGGCCGACCACGGCCACGGTCACGCCACCGGGCAGCTGCTGCGCATCGACCTGCACACCGGGCGGGCTCGGCTCGTCAACGCGGGTCATCCCTGGCCACTGCGCATGCGCGAGGGGGTCGCGGAGACGATCACCTGCGACGTGGACCACCCCTTCGGGCTGTCCGTGCTCGTGGCCCACCCCTACCGGGTTCAGGACATCGATCTGCGCCCCGGCGACCGTCTGCTCATGCTGACCGACGGCATGCTCGAACGTCACGGGGAGCAGGTCGACCTGTCCGACCTGCTGGAGCGCACCCGGGGCCTGCACCCGCGGGAGGCCGCGCTGACGCTGACGTCCGCGGTACGGGACGCCGCCGGAGGCAGGCTCGAGGACGACGCCACCGTGATGTGCCTGGACTGGCACGGCCCTCAGGAGACCCAGCGGCACGCCGGCTCCGGCGCGGACACTCGGCAAGCCTCACTCGGCCGCGCGAGGCGGTAGCCGTGCCCAGGGCGCCGAGCACGAAATCGATCACGGCCACGGGGCCCGCTCGCCGGAGGAGTACCAAGCCCTACAGAGCGAGCGCGGACTCCGGGCCGCCGGACGGTTCACCACGACGCGGGCCGTCCGGGCGGCCGTCACGTTCACCGGGAGCGACGTGGACGGACCGCAGGTTGTCCGACGCCCGCTGCGGGGAGGACTGCCGCGAGGTCGCCGTCGGGGTCCCGGTGCGTCGTTCCCGTCCGGGACGGCGAGGCGGCCGGCGGGCCGGTGGCCGTCGTCGGGGTGTGCGCCTGAGCGGGGTTCGGCCGTGCCGTCGGGGCGAACGCCGCGCGACAGGCGGTGGGCGTCGTCCCGAGGGTGCGCCGGAAGTGCAGCCGGAGGTTGGAGGGGCTGCCCAGGCCACAGCGGTCGGCGATGTGGCCGACGGCGAGTCCGGTGCTCCTCAGTGGTTCCCGGGCACGGTCGAGTCGGGCGGCGAGCAGCCACCGCAGGGGCGTCGTGCCGGTCTCGGTGACGAACCGCCGGGCGAAGGTCCGCGGCGCCATGTGCGCGCGAGGCGAGCCGTGGGACCGTCAGCGGTTCGTGCAGGCGGGCCGGGGCCCACGCCCGGGTGGCCGCGAGGGTGACGCCGGGTTCTTCGGGGGCCAGCGGACGTTTGATGCACTGTGCCTGCCCGCCGTCGCGGTGGGGCGCCGAGACCAGGGTGCGCGCGACCTCGTTCGCCGTCCGTGCGCCCAGGTCACGTCGCACCAGGTGCAGGCACAGGCCGATGCCGGCGGCGACGCCCGCCGAGGTCAGCACCTGTCCCTCGTCCACGTAGAGCACGCGCGGGTCCACCGGCACCGTCGGGTACCGCGCGGCCAGTTCGTCGGCGTACTTCCAGTGAGTGGTGGCCTTGCGGCCGTCCAGGACCCCGGCTGCCGCCAGTGCGAAGGCGCCGGTGCAGATGGACACCAGCCGCAGGTCCCCGGGCGTGGGCCCCGGCCAGTGCGGCGAGTACGTCCTCCGGGAGCTCTCGCTGGTGTGGTGCGCACCCCGGGACGATGACGGTGTCCGCCCCGCGTACGGCCTCCAGCCCGGCCGCCACCGTGACCGCGAAGCCCGCGGCGGTCGTGACCGGGCGCGCGGTCCGTCCGCACGGGGTCAGTCGGTGGGGGCCGCGGGGCACGGCGATGAGGACCTGGGCCGGAATGCCCAGGTCCAGGGGCAGTACGTCGTCCAGGACCAGTACCGCCACTCGGTGCGGTGCGGCGGCGGAGGCAGCTTCCTCTCGCATGAGGGCAAGTCTGCCACTTTCACGGGCAGCCGACGCAGACGACCATCGATGCCATGAACGACGTGATGACCACCGCCGTCCCGCCGCTCCTTGACACCCCCGTCGCCCGCCGGGCGCTGGCCCTGGTGTGTGAGACGGAGTCCACCGCGACCGCCAACCACAGCGTCCGCAGCGCGCTGTTCGCCCGCCTCCGTGCCGACGACCAAGGCGCGAAGCCGGGCCGTGACTACGACCCGGAGCTGCTGTTCCTGGCCTGCGTCCTGCACGACATCGGCCTGACCCGGGCGGGCGACCGCCACCAGCGGTTCGAGGTGGACGGCGCAGACACGGCCGCGGAGTTCCTCACCGTGCAGGGCCTGCCCACTGCCGACGTCGACGCCACGCCCGGGCGGCTCTTGCCGCCCGGGACAGGACGCTGCTGGTCGACCAGGTTGCCCAGTTCCTCACCCCTGCCCACCAGAAGGCCGGGCGCCTCGAACTCCGTCGTCGACTCGACCTGTATGCCGCCCGCCTCGCTATGCGATGCCGCGGCTTCCGGTATCGGTCCCTTTTGGTGGGATACTTCGACACCTTCATCCGGCCAGAGCACCGTCGGCGGGGCATGAGATGAGACGGATGCCGCCCCCGTGCGGGTGTCGCCGGCGGCCGAGCTCGGACGAGGTGCAGTCGGGCCGACCGTGACGCGCTACGCGTACCCGGCCCGCGGCGCTTTCGTCCGGTGGACGCGGCAGCGGGCGTCGCTGACCGCCGGGTAGTTCCAGGCGTCATCGTGGACGTCTGTCGCACTGACCGCACTGAACTCGCAGCGACGCTCTCGGTGATGCTCCAGGCTCGCTCAGTTCCTGAGATTCGTCCACACCGATGTCCCGCCGAAAATCCGGTCCAAAGCCCGGTCGGGCAGCAGCCGGGACAGCACGCGGCTGCCGGTCGCGTCCCGGCCGATCGTGTACCGGGTCCTGGGCCGCTTGGCGACCAGTGCGCGGAAGACCACCCGGGCGACGTCGTCGGGGGTCGTGCGGCTGCTCCGGGCCGAGGTCTCGTTGGCCTCCATGAACCCGAGGAACGGGCGGCGGTAGAGCTCCTGGACCGGCTCCGGGGCACTCATCAGGATCTGGTGGCCGGTATCGGACATCTTGGACCAGAGCGGGGTCAGGACGGCGCCCGGCTGGATCACCACGACGGGGATGCGCTGTGGGGCGAGCTCGCGGCGGAGCGCGTCGCTGAGTGCCTCCTTGGCGAACTGGGAGGCGGCGTAGGCGCCGAGGTAGGGGAGGGCGACGTTTCCGAGACCCGAGGACACGTTCACGATCCGCCCTGTGCCGGTTCGCAGCAGCGGCAGGAACCCCTGGACCACCTGTACGTGACCGAGCACGTTGATGTCGAGCTGTCGGCGCATCTGCTCCGCCGGTACGCATTCCAGCGGGGCTGTGACCGCGATGCCCGCGTTGTTGACCAGTCCCCACAGCCCTGCCTCGCCAGTCAGCCCAGTGACCTCGTGTACGGCTGCCTGGACGGACTTCTCGTCCGTCACGTCGATGATCACCGGGGTGAGCCGGCCGGCGGCGGCCGCACGCAGCCGTTCTCCGTCCTCGGGACGGCGGACTCCGGCGAGAGTGTGGAAACCGACCCGTGACATCTGGAGCGCGCAGGCTTCCCCCAGACCGGATGAGGCCCCGGTGATCAGTACAGCCCGACCTGCAGGTGACGTCGGGACCGACGATTTCGACACGTGTTCACTCCAGTTGGGGGGGGCGGAGGCGGGCAGGACCGTGTCCCGGAGATCTGTCGGCGAGCCGATCCGCCCGCTCGCCGTCGCGTCGCCGGCCGCGTCGCCGGCTTCCGGTTTGCCCGCTCGTGACCGGTGGTGGCCGTCCCACAGTAGAGGGGTGCTGTTGGACGGGCCGGGAGGGAGGCGTGTGGAGACCTTGTCCGCGGAGTCCCTGGTCGGCGGAGTCCGACAAGCGTGCGCCGTGTTCCGCTGCCGGCGAGCGGGGCTCTTGGCATGCGTGGCGACCTGTGTCGAATGCACTCCTTCGGGTGGCACGGCTAGGTCGATGGGGTGAATGGCGGGTGCGTGCATTCCTGCGCGGGAGTGCCCGAGGGAATGGTCGTCGTGACCTTCCCCCCTTTGTCCCCGAGGAGGACACGTGACCGCCGCAGTACAGGACGTGATCACCACCAAGCTCGAGCGCACCTTCGACACCATGGACGCCAACCACGACGGCTACCTGGACTGGTCGGACTACCAGAAGCTCGCCGACCGCTACATCCAGGCGTACGGCCTCTCCAAGGACGACCGCCGGGCCAGGGCGCTGCAGACCTTCTGCCAGATCTACTGGCTGGAGCTGCTGCGCCACGCGGGCGTGGACGAGGACCGGCTCACGAAGGACCAGTTCGTCACGGCCAACCGCCTCGCGGCCATCGACACCAGCCGCCTCAACGTGACCGAGGGCGGCGGCCACGCCATCTTCGACGTCATCGACGTCGACGGCGACAACGAGATCAGCAAGGGCGAGTTCGAGCGCTTCCTGCGGGACGTGTGGAAGAGCGAAGCGCCCGACGCGATGGACATGTTCACCAAGCTGGACACCGACGGTGACGGCTCGATCTCCCGCCACGAGTTCATCCGCGCGGTCCGTGAGCACTTCCTGTCGAACGACCCGGACGCGCCGGGCAGCCTGTTCTTCGGGCGCATCTGAGCGGATCTGATCCGTACGCGCTCATGCCGCGACCGCATTTCCCACATCCGCTCTGCCAGGTCCGGCGCCGCGAGCCGTGCCCCTGCACGCGGTGGCACCCGGAGTGCGGTCGCGGCTCCCGATCGGGCGGCAGGGGGCAATGAGCGGCGCTTCCCGCAGCGTCCAACCGCGGGGCCCGAGGGCTCCTCGCGGCCCCGGCCTTTAGCCGCTCTGGCCCTGACCGTTCCGCCGGACAGGTGATGACCGCGTCCCCGAAATGGTGAAGCCGCAGCTCATTCGTCCCGTCTCGGCCCTTGTGCTTGTCATCATCGACGCGCTCACCATCTCGCCCGCAGGACCGGTCGCGCAGACCGGTCCGCCTCCGCAGCCACAGAGCGTGGCTCGACGAACCATGAAAGATCACCCTCATGCTGACGCAACCCCGTCATACGTCCGGCGACGTGGGGACCTTCTACGACCGTCATACGGATGTGTACGACCATGCCCTCGGCGGCAACATTCACGTCGGTTACTGGGAGGACGACACGGACGACAGTTCCATGCGGGCGGCGACCGACCGGCTGACGGACCTCGTCACCGAACGTCTCGCCCCGGCCGAGGGCCAGCACCTGCTCGACGTGGGCTGCGGCCACGGCAGTACCGCGGCGCGCATCGTCGCCCACCACGCAGTGCAGATCACCGGCATCAGCGTCAGCGACTACCAGGTGAACCTGGCCAACAACCGTCCCTTGCCGCCTTCCCTCCCCGGGCGGGCCACGTTCCGGCTGGCCGATGCCATGGAGAACCCCTTCGAGGACGGGGCCTTCGACGGCGCGTACGCCATCGAATCCCTGATGCACATGAAGGACAAGAAGGCGGCCATCGGGCACATCGCCAGGGTTCTGCGTCCCGGCGGACGACTGGTCATCGCCGAACACAGCCTCGCGGGCGAGCTCGACACCCCGGACGCGGCCCGTATGGCCGACGCGTACGCGTACTTCAAGTTCTCGCTGACCACCGACATGTACGGGGAACTGCTGCGGGAGGCCGGACTGGAGGTGGTGGACCACACCGACATCACCGAGAACGTCCGGCGCTGCTACGACAGCATGATCAGCGGCTGGCGGGATGCCGCGAACAACTCCAGCGGCGAGACGTCACGTGAATGGGCGACGGCGGCCGACCTGGGCGAGTGGTTCTTCCGCAAGGTCCCCCAGCTGCGCTACGGACTCCTGACCGCCGTTCGTCACTGAGCCGAGCACCGACTACCCGCCGCCGAGGTCGTACGCCATGCCCTCCCCGCCCTCCCGGAACCGCTGCCCCTACCGTCTGGACGGCAGCGCCACGGACGTCCACGGCGAAGCCGGGGCACTGCGTGCGCTGGGGCCCGCCGCCCGGGTCGAACTGCCCGGTGGCGTACCGGCGTGGTCGGTGACCGACCCGGGCCTCGTCCGGCGATTACTGGTCCACCCCCGGATCTCCAAGGACGCCCACCGGCACTGGCCCGCCTTCATCAACGGTGACCTTCCCGCCGACTGGCCACTGCGGATCTGGGTCGACATCCGCACCGTCCAGACCGCTTACGGACCCGACCACAGCCGGTTGCGCCATCCCTTGGTGCCCGCGTTCGGCGCCCGCCGCGTACGGGCGCTCGCCCCGTGGATCGAGGAGACCACCGCCACGCTGTTGGACGACCTCGCGCGGGAGGCCGCGCTCGCCCCCGACGGGGTCGTGGACTTGCGGACGTGGTTCGCCACACGGCTGCCGTGGCGGACGGTCACCACGCTGGTCGGGCTGCCGGAGGCCATGCACGACAGCTTCCAGGCCGTCAACGACATGGTCTTCACCACCGACCTGAGTGCGGAGCAGGCCAGCGATACCGAGGCGGAGGCCGCGCGGCTCCTCGCGGACCTGATCGTGCTCAAGACCGATCAGCCCGGCGACGACATCGCCACCGCACTGGTCGACGCACAGCGCGAGGGCCTGCTCGACGAGCGGGAGCTGGCCGACAACATCTGGCTGGTGCTGGGCGCCGGCTACGGGACCACGGCGAATCTGCTCGACCACGCCGTGGTCAACCTGCTCACCCATCCGGATCAGCTGGACCTGGCCGTATCGGGCCGGGCCGGCTGGGACCGGGTCGTGGAGGAGACGCTGCGCCACCAGGCCCCGGTGGCCAACTTCATGATGCGTTTCCCCACAGAGGACCTGTACGACGAACCGACAGGGCTGACGTTCGAGCGGGGCGACGCCCTCGTCATCAACTACGCCGCGGTCGGACGCGATCCCGCAGTACACGGCTCGGGGGCCGACCTCTTCGACATCACCCGTCCCACCGTCCGCGAGCACCTGGCCTTCAGCCACGGTCCCACCTACTGCCTGGGAGCCGAACTCGCCCGCTTGGAGGGCCGTATCGCGCTGTCCGCGCTCTTCTCCCGGTTCCCGGCCCTCGAACTCGCCGTCGGTTCCGACCGCCTGGCTCCGCTGCCCTCTCTCATCTTCAACGGCCACCGGGAGATCCCGGTACGGCTCGAAGGAAACAGCCACAGTTGAGCATCAACCCCGGATCATCACACCAGTTGACGTCGTACCAGCGAGACGTCTGGTCCATCGGATCCCGAGCGCCCGAATCACCGCAGTTCAACTGCGTGCTCCACGAGCGTCTGCACGGCGGTGTCGACCGTCGAAGGCTCGCCGCCTGCGCGGAACTCGTTCTGCACCGCCACGAGACGTTCCGGCTGCGGTTCGCCGACAGCGCCGGCGTTCCCTTCCAGTGGGTGGCGCAGGAGACGGTTCCGGTCGCCGTGGTCGACCTCTCCCACGCGCCCGAACCGGACACCGCCTGTGCCGAGTGGATGCGCGCATCGATGGCAGGCGCCCTGCCGCTCGACAGCGGCCCCCTGGTCGAAGCCACGGTTCTCCTGGAGAGCGCGGACGTCACGCACCTGCATGTCAAGGCACACCACATCGTCGCCGACGGCTGGACCCTCGACCGACTGAGCCACGAGATCCTCCGGGAATACGCCCGGCAGCCGGAGGGCGATCGGCGGAGCATCACCGGGAAGCCCCCCTCCTACCTGGCATTCGTAGAGGAGGACGCCGCCTACCGCACAGGGACCGACGGGGACCGCGACCGCGCCTTCTACCGGGAGTACCTCGCGGACGTGACACCCGTGCTGTTCACCCGTACGACGGGCGGTCCGCGCGAACGGCGCCGCCACTCGTTCGTGATCGACGGCGCCCTCATCGACCGGGTCCGCGGCGCGGGCCACTGGCCCTTCACCTACGTCGCGGCCATGCTCGGCACCTGCCTGACACGTCTGCACCGGAGCGAGGAAGTGGTCCTCGGCGTCCCCTTCCTCAACCGTTCGACGAAGCGGCACAGGGACGTCCTCGGCCAGTTCGCCAACACCCTTCCGCTACGGGTCGCGGCGCCGGGCGGGCTGACCGTCCGGGAACTCCTCGCCGAGATCCACGGCACGACCTGCCGGCTCCGACGTCATGAGAGGCTCGCGCTCGGCGACATCCTGCGCGAGACCTCCCAGGCGGCCCGGAGCCCGCGGCAGCTCTTCGACGTGACGCTCTCCTACATGAACTGGTCCCGGCCGGACATTCCGGGAGTCGTTCGGCGCAGCGCCCTGATGGCCCCCTCGCACGACCAGGAGGCACTGGGCGTCCTGGTCTCCGCCTTCGACGACACGACCGACATCCGTGTCGACCTGGACTACGCCCGCGACGTCTTCGACGAGGACTTCCCCGTCGACGCCGTGGCCGGTCACCTCACGACGCTCCTGGAGCACGGTCTGGACCTGTTGGACCGACCGCTTCGCGACGTCCCCATGCTGACGCCGGCCGAGTACCAGGACCTCACCGCCGGACGCGCACACGGCCCCCGGGTGCCCTACGCGGACCAGGCCACGCTGCACGGGCTGTTCGAGGCCCGGGCCGCCCGCCGCCCGGAGCGGACCGCCGTCGTCACGGCGTCCGGCGAGACGCTGACCTACGCCGAGCTCGACGAGCACGCCAACCGCGTCGCCCGGGCCCTACGGGCGGAGGGCGTCGGCCCGAACGACCGCGTCGCGGTGATGATGGAGCGGGGACCGCAGTTGCTGGTCGCGCTGCTCGGCATCCTGAAGTCCGGCGGCGCCTACGTGCCCGTGGACCCCGGCCACCCGGCCGGGCGGGTGGACTTCCTGCTGCGCGACAGCCGCGCCGAACTGGTGATCGTCGACGACGCCCCCGTCGGCCTCCCCCCGGACACGACGGCCCGGCACATCGACGGACTGGTGACCGGCAGCGCAGCCCCCATCGAGCCGGTCGCCACCTCCCGTGATCTCGCCTACGTCATCTACACCTCCGGTTCCACTGGGCAGCCCAAGGGCGTCATGGTCGAGCACCACAGTGTGGTCAACCGCCTCGCGTGGATGCAGCGCCGCTACCCGCTCGGAGAAGGGGACGTGCTCCTGCAGAAGACGCCGGTCTCCTTCGACGTCTCGGTATGGGAGCTGTTCTGGTGGGCCGTCGAGGGCGCGACCGTGGCCCTGCTGCCGCCCGGCGGCCAGCGGGACCCGCGCGAGGTGCTCCGGGCGATCCGCGAACACCGTGTCACCGCCGTGCACTTCGTCCCCTCGATGCTCGGCCCGTTCCTCGACCTGCTGGAGGAGTCGACGGCCGCACGCCGGGGCATCGCGTCCCTGCGCTACGTCTACTGCAGCGGCGAGGCCCTGTCCGGGCCGCAGGTCGAGCGGTTCAACCGCCTCGCCGCCCGGTCCCGCCGTGAGAGCGGTGGTGAACAGCCGGCACAGCTCGTGAACCTGTACGGCCCGACCGAGGCGACGGTCGACGTGTCGTCCTACGACTGCCCGTCCGACCCCGAACGCGGTGTCCCACGGGTTCCCATCGGGCGACCGATCGACAACACCAGGCTGTACGTGCTGGGCGCCGACGACCTGCCGCAACCCGTCGGAGTCGCCGGCGAACTGTGCATCGGCGGGGCCGGCATCGCCCGGGGGTACCTCGACCGTCCGGAGCTGACCGCCGAGAAGTTCGGCAGTGACCCGTTCGTGCCGGGCGGTCGCCTCTACCGCAGCGGGGACCTGGCCCGGTGGCTCGAGGACGGCACCCTGGAGTACCTCGGGCGGATCGACGACCAGGTCAAGATCCGGGGCCACCGCGTCGAGCCCGGGGAGGCGGCGGCCGCCCTGCGCGCGGTCCCCGGGGTGCGGGACGCCGTCGTGGTGGGACATGACACCGCCGATCGGGGAACCGTCCTGGCCGGCTACTACGTCGCCGAGACCCCGATCGACACGGCACTGCTGCGCGAGCGGCTCGGACGGGCACTGCCGGCGTTCATGGTTCCGGCGTCCTTCACCCGGATCGACGCGGTTCCGCTGTCACCCAACGGCAAGACCGACCACCGCGCCCTTCCCCCACCGGACGACACCCCGAGGGCCACCGGGGGCGGTCAGCCGCACAACCGTACCGAGGCGGTACTCGCCGAGGTCTGGGCCCATGTCCTGGGCCATGACGCCGTGGGGGTGCACGACGACTACTTCGCCCTCGGCGGTGACTCGATCACCATGCTCAGGGTGCGAGCCGAGGCGGAGGCCAGGGGCCTGCGCTTCTCGCTCACCGACCTCCTGCGCAACCCGACGGTGGCCGGTCTCGCCTCATGCGCCGAGGAGTGCGACGCACCCGGAGCCGAGGCCGTTCCGGCTCCCTTCGCCCTCGTGGCGGACGTGGACCGGGCCCGGTTGCGGGACGCCGAGGACGCCTACCCCCTCAACCGGCTCCAGCTCGGCCTGCTCTACCACAGTCGCAGACACGAATCCTCGGCCACTTACCGGGACGTCTTCCGGTACACCCTGGAAATGCCCTGGGAGGAAGAGGAGTTCCGCCGCGCCTTCGACCGGCTGACGGCACGGCATCCGGCGCTGCGGTCGGCCTTCGACCTGAACGGTGCCGAACCGCTGCAGGTCGTCCGGCCCCAGGTGCACGGCGGTCTGGACATCGCCGACCTGCGTCCGCTGGACGACACGGCGGCCGAGGCCGAGGTGTGCGCGCACATCGAGGAACGCCGCCGCCATCCATACGTCTTCGACCGGCCGCCGCTGTACCTGTTCCGCGTCCATGTGCGGCCCACCGCCGTCGACCTGGTCCTCAGCTTCCACCACGCACTCCTCGACGGCGGCAGTGTTGCCACCCTGCTCAAGGAACTGCTACAGGACTACGCGCACGGCCTCGGGTTGGACACCGATCCCGTCGAGGAGGCGGCGCTCGCGTCCCCGTCGGCCCACGTACGACTGGAGCAGGCCGCCCTGCGTTCGCGGGAGGCCCGTCGTTACTGGCACGAGAAGCTGGCCGGCTGCGAGCCCACGCCGATCCAGTCGTTCTCGCCCCACCTGCCCGCCGCGAGCCACCGTCCGGCCTCCCGGAGAGTCGACCTGCCCGCCGCCCTCGTCCAACAGGTGCGGCACTTCGCGGCCGAACACACCCTGCCGGTCAAATCCGTACTCTTCGCGGCGCACGGCCTGAGACTGGCCGCGCTCGCCGGCACCCATGACGTCACCACGGGTCTGATCACCCACGGCAGGCCCGAAGCAGCCGGTGCGGAACGCATCGCCGGGCTCTTCCTGAACACCGTGCCCGTACGCCTCGACACCGCGCGGGACACTTGGCTGGACGTGGCACGCGAAGCCTTTCACCAGGAGCAGGACGGCCACCCCCACCGCCGCTACCCGCTGAGCGCCATCCAGGAGGACCACGGCGGTCCCGTCCTGGACACCGCCTTCAACTATGTGCACTTTCACCAGCTCTCCCGCGTACTCGATCTGCCCGGCCTGCGCCTCGTCGAGTTCCGCACCTGGGAGGAGAACGACTTCCGCCTCCTGGTGAACGTGGTCACGGAACCGGACGGCACCGGAATGTGGCTGCGGGTCGACTGCGACGGAACGACATTCCCGGCCGAGCAGGGTGACCTCTACGCGGCCGGCTACCTGAGCATCCTGCGCCGCCTGATCGAACAACCGGACGAAGTGCCGGACTTCGCGTTCCTGGCACCCCGCCCCGTCCTCGCGCCACGCGCGCAGCACCCAACGGTCGTCTCCCGCTTCTTCGAACAGGCGGCGCGCACCCCGGACGCGACCGCCGTGGTGATGGGCGAGGAACGGTGGAGCTACGCCCGGCTGGCCGAGGCCGCGGAGAACGTGGCCGGACGGCTGTACGCGCTCGGGGCCCCGGCCGGCGCCCGCATCGGGATCGCCATGAACCGGTCCCCGCTGACCATGGCGGTGCTCCTGGGCGTCATGCGCGCCGGATGCGCGGTCGTCCCGATGGACGTCGGTTACCCCGCTGCCCGGCTGGCCACGATGGTGGAGCAGGCCCGGCCCTTCCGCGTCGTGGCCGAGGCGCCCTACGCGCATCTCGCCGGTGACCCGGCGCTGCTGCTGCCCGCCGAGACGGTGGCCGCGCCCGCACCGAGGTGCCCGGCAGAGGGCGGAACGGACGGGGCGAGCACCGCCTACGTCCTGTTCACCTCGGGTTCCACCGGGACTCCCAAGGGCGTCGCCATGCCGCACCGAACCCTGGCCGCCCTGGTGGCCTGGCAGGCAGTGGCGCCCAGCGCGGTCCCGGGCGGCGTCACCCTGCAATTCGCCCCGCTGAGCTTCGACATCTCCTTCCAGGAGATCTTCTCCACGCTGTCCTTCGGCGGCACCCTGTGCCCGGCCGGCGACGCACAGCGGCGCGACATGCCCGCACTGCTGCACCTGCTCGACCGTGAACGCGTCGAGCAGGTCTTCCTTCCCCCGGTGGCCCTTCAGCAACTCGCGGAAGCCGCCGGCACGCTGGACATCACACCACCGGCCCTGCGGGTGGTGATCACCTGCGGCGAGCAGCTGCGCGTCACCCCGGAGATCCGCGCGTTCTGCGCCAAGCTCCCGGGAATCGTCCTGGAGAACCAGTACGGCCCCACCGAGACCCACGTGGTCACCGCCTTCCCCATGACCGGAGACCCCGCGGCCCTCCCCGCGCTGCCACCGATCGGCCGCGCCGTCGACGGGGCCGAGGTACACGTCCTGGACAAGCGGATGCGCCCGGTGCCGGCCGGTGCGCGGGGCGACATCTACCTGGGCGGCAACTTCCTGGCCGACGGCTACGAAGGCCGACCGGACCTGACCAAGGAGCGTTTCCTCCCGCATCCCTTCGCGGACGAGGACCACCGGCTCTATTACACCGGCGACGTCGGCATGGTGCTTCCGGACGGCGACGTCGTCTTCCTCGGACGTGACGACGCTCAGGTCAAGGTACGGGGCTTCCGGGTGGAGCCGGCCGAGGTGGAACTGGCCGTCACCGGCCTGGCACAGAGCTGTCCCGGCCTGCGCGACGCCGCGGTCGTGGCCCGCGAGCGGACGGACGGCGAGACCTTCCTCGCCGCGTTCCTCCTCGGCGAAGGCACGGACGAGGATCTGGCCGGCATCCGTGAACGACTGCACGCCACCCTGCCCGCCCACATGGTCCCCTCGCACCTGCAATGGGTCTCCCGGTGGCCGCTGACCCCCAGCGGCAAGCGCGACGACGCCGCACTGCGCCGCGCCCCGCTGACCGTCCCCGGCCGTGCCCCCGACAGCGGACCGCGCGACGCGTACGAGCGGACACTCGCCGAGATGGTGGCGGACATGCTGGGGCTGGACACCGTGGGGGTGCACGACAGCCTCTTCGACCTCGGCGGCACCTCCCTGACCGCGATGCGGCTGGTGGTCCGGATCGAACAGCGCTACCAGGTGAACATCCCCCTGGCCGAGTTCGTCGCGACGCCCACCCCCGCCGGAATCGCGGCACGGCTGCGCGACGGCGGGGCACAGGCCGCGTTCGACCCCCTGGTGCCGATCCGTCCGCAGGGCTCCCGCCCGCCGCTGTTCATGGTCCACCCGATGGGCGGCACGGTGCTGTGCTACGTCGCGTTCGCCGGGCACCTCCCGGCCGACCTGCCGCTGTACGCACTCCAGGCAGCCGGAGCCGACCCCGGCACCACACCGCTGAGCAGCGTGGAGGACCTCGCGGACAGCTACATCGCCGCGCTGCGGACGGTGCGGCCGCACGGCCCGTACACCATCGGCGGATGGTCCTTCGGCGGGTTCGTCGCCTTCGAGATCGCCCGCCGGCTGCGGGCGGAAGGCGAACAGGTGACCCTGCTGGTGGTGGACACCACCGCCCTGGACCAGGGACCGCGCTCCCCTCACGACGACGAGGCCATGCTCGAGTGGTTCTTCCACGAGTTGCTCTGGCCGCGCGACGGCGGCACGGCACCCGCCCTGACCGTCCCAGGCGGACGCGCATCGCCGGAGGAGAGGTTCACCCACATGGCCCGCGTCGCGAGCGAGCGGGGTGTCCTGCCGTCCGGCAGCTCCGGGGCCGTCATCCGCCGCCTGTTCGACGTCTACCGGGCGAACTGGCGCGCGACACTGGCCTACCGCCCCCCGCGCGAGGACCAGGACCTCACACTGATCCGCGCCGCAGAACCACTGCCCGCCGTCCTGTCCGCCATGCACGGCGCCGCCCGGACCCGTCACCAGGACCCCTGCAACGGATGGAGCGCCATGACCAGCGGGCGGATCCACACGGTCCATGTCCCCGGAGACCACCTGACGATGATGGAACAACCGCACGTGGCACAGCTGGCGAACACCGTCGCCGAATCGACCGACGACTCCGCCCGTAGCGCGCGGGTGGGTTGACGTCATGGCATCAGCACACCGTGTGAAAGCCCTCGTCATCGGTGCCGGTATCGGCGGCTTGACGTGCGCGGTCGCACTCAGGCGCGTCGGTGTCGATGTCGAGGTGTACGAACGCGCCACCGAGCTGCGCCAAGCCGGCTCCGGCCTGTCGGTCATGAGCAACGCCGTCACCGCCCTCGCCGGCCTCGGCATCGACCTGGGCCTGGACAAGCGCGGTCAGGCCGTGGAGTCGTTCAAGATCATGGACCGGCGCGGTCGGCTCATCAGGGACCTGCCGTTCCAGGACGCCTGCGAGCAGGTGGGCGCGCCGAGCTTCTGCCTCAGCCGCACCGACCTCCAGGAGGCCCTGATGACGGAGGCCGGCGACTGCCCGGTCCACCTGGGGGCGACCGCAGTCGGCTTCGAGACCGAGGGCCCGGGGGTCACCGTCCGCTTCGGGGACGGCCGCTCGGCGAACGGGGACGTCCTCATCGGTGCCGACGGGTTCAACTCGGCCGTCCGGCGCCACCTCGCCGGCCCCGAGCAGCCACAGGACTGTGACCACCTCTTCCGACTCGGTATCGTCCCCTTCCGGCACCCGTGCCTCACCAGGGGCGCCGTACGCCACTACTGGGGCCGCGGACAGCGTTTCGGCCTCATCGACATCGGCCACGGCCGGTGCTACTGGTGGGCCGCCATGAGCACCACCCCTGGGACGCCCGCCCCAGGCCACGTCAAGGACACCGTCCGCCAGGCGTACGAGGGGTGGGCCGACGAGGTGCGAGCGGTGATCGAGGCCACCCCTGAGGCCGACATCCTCACCGTTCCCTCACGCGACCGGGCCTTCCTGGAACGGTGGGGCGACGGTCCCGTCACCCTCCTCGGCGACGCCGCCCACCCCATGCTGACCACGCTCGCCCAAGGAGCCGGCATGGCCATGGAGGACGCCGTCGTGCTGGCCCGGACGCTGGCCGAGCCGACGAGCGACGATCCCGTACGGGCCCTGCGCGCGTACGAGGAACTGCGCCGCGACCGTGCACGGGCGATGGTGGCCGGGTCCCGCAGCATGAACAGACTGACCCAGGGGGCCCGCCCGCACCGGCGTCTGGTCCGCGACACCTATTTCCGGCTGGTGCCCCGCCGCGTCCTCGTCCGACAGACCACCCAGGCCCTCGCCTACCCGGACGGGCCGGCCGCCGTACCCGGCAGCGTCCGACGGGACCTGAGCCCCTTGGAACGCCTTTACTGGATCGCCGACCGGACCTCGCCGCTCAACGTCATCGCCCGCGCCCGGATCCGCGGACGCCTGTCCCCGTCGCTGCACCGCCGCGCCCTGGACATCCTCCAGCTACGGCACCCCCTGCTGCGTGTCGCGATCACCGATGACGGCACCGGAGCACACCCCGCCTTCGTCCCCCTGGACGGGCGGCAGATCCCGCTTCGGCACGTCCGTGTGCGACCGGACGATCCCACGGCCGACGCCCGGTGGCAGCACGAGGCCGACAGCCGCGAGCTCGCGGAGGGCCTGGACTGGCGCACCGGGCCACTGCTGCGCGCGGTGGTGATCACCTCGGGAGGGACGGGGGACGAGGACGGAGGAAACGTCCACGACCTGCTGCTGACGGTCTCGCACGTCATCGCCGACGGCAAGACGTGCCTGTCCCTGGTCCGTGAGTGGATCGAGATCGCCGCACGGCTGGACCGCGGCGCACCGCCGCAGGCCGTTCCACGGCGGGTCCTTCCCGCGACGGACGACCTGCTCCCGCGCCGTCACCGGGGTGCGGCGGGTGTCGCCGGGTTCAAAGCCATGATGCGACGGGAAGAACAGGCGTCCCTGAGCCGCCCCGCACAGCGGGTCGTCCCCGGTGAACACGTCCCGTTCGAGCAGCGGCGCACCCGGATGACACACCGGTCCCTCACCGCCGACCAGTTGGAACTCCTGGTGCGGACTGCGAAGCTGCACGGCACCACGGTCCACGGGGCCCTGGCCGCCGCGATGGTGTCGGCGATCGCCCGGGACGCGGGCACTCCGGCCGCCGCACACTTCTCGATCGGCTCACCGGTCGACTTCCGCGCCGACCTCGAACCACCCGTCCTTCCCGACGAGGTCGGCACCTACGTGGCCACGGTTCCCTCCCGCGTCCGATACGAGCCCGGCCGGCCGCTGTGGCCCATGGCCCGGGCCATCAGCCAGGACCTGGCAAGGCGCCGGAAGAGGCAGGAGCACCTGGCCACGATCAGCCTGCCGCGCGTAGCAGGGCCCAGGTCGCTGGCGGACAGCGAGTCGTTCATGCGGTTCATGGACGAGGAAGGGCCGATCAACCTGTGCCTGTCCAACGTCGGCCGCCACGACTTTCCCGAGCAGATGGGGCCGTGGCGGGTCGACGGCGCCCAGTTCCTCACAGGTGTCTCGGTGATGGGCGCCATCGTGGCGGCGGTGACCACCAGCCACGGTCGGCTCTCATGGAACTTCGGCTATGTCGAGGGCCTGGTTCCGGCGTCGCGCGCACAGCGCATCGCCGACGACTCCGTGCGCATCGTGCTGTCCGCCCTCGCCGAATGACCGGCCGAGCCGGACACGCGCCGGACGCGGCGGGCCCCTCGTGGTTCCGCTCTCCGTTCCTTGGACCCTGTCGGCTGTCTCCCTCCCGTTGAAAGGTTCCGCTCCGATGACCAGTGCTCCTGACCGCACGCCGACACGGTGCCGTGTTCTGCCCGCCGGCGAGAACGGCTCGTTGTGGCAGGTCCGGCCCTCGTGCGGGATCTTCGAGTTCCGTGGCGTGCGTCTGCGGCTCATGGTGGAGGACCCCGCGGAGGTCCTGTTCCCGACCGACTGCGGGCTGAGCCTGCTCAGCGCGCTCAACGGCGACGGCACTCCCGTACTGGAAGGTGCCAACGCCCTGGACCTCGGAGCCGGATCCGGCATCTACAGCGTCGCTCTGCTCGCGGCCGGTGCCGAGCGGGTGACCGCTTTGGACATCAACCCCGCTTCCGCCGTCCAGACCGTCGCCAACGTGGCGGCCAACGGGCTCGACGGCACACGGCTGACGTGTGTCACTTCACCGCTGGAGGAGTACACACCGGATGAGCGGTTCGACCTGGTGATCACCAACCCGCCGCACCTCCCCTATGATCCGAGTTATGCCAGGGGGGACGGACTGGAAACGGCCCTCGTCGCCCGGGGAGGCGGCCGAGCGGTGTACGACGCCGTCATCGACGGTGTGGACAGGTTCCTGGCGCCAGGCGGCTCCCTGCTCATGGCGCACTCCTCGCTCGCCGACATTCCCCGAACCGTCGTGGAACTCACCTCGCGTGGCTACGAGACCGAGACGCTGGAAATCTTCGAGATGGACATCCCCCTGCTGGCGTACGCCGAGCACATGGAGACCCTGCAGACCCGTCTCAAAGAACTGCGAGCGGCGGGACGGGCGGAATTCGACGGATCGCGTTTCACCGTGCACGCCCTGCTGTTCCGACGCCCCCCGGCTCCCGTCAGCCGCTGACGGCTTCCCGGCACCGTCCCGCACCGATGGAACGGGGCACCCGCCACCTGGCGGGCGCCCCGGACCGGTACCCGGCGGCCTCGACGAAGGCTCGCCCCAGCTCGGTCCGCCCCTCACGGACCTCAGACCGACGCGTCCTGTCTGTCCTGCATCAACCGTGCGATGTCGGCCAGCGTGTTCGCTTCCGAGAGTTCATCGAAGCTGACCTTCAGTCCTGACTCCTCCTCCAGCACGAAGGAGAGTTCCACCACGAACAACGAGTCCAGTCCGAGGGCAGCCGGGGTGGACTCGGGCGACACCGCCTCGGACTCAACCTGGAACCTGTCGATCAGGATGCTCACCAACGTGTCGTACATGCCGTTTCTCCGGGACGAGTGAGGACGAACATGGGAGGTGGGGCCACACAAGGGTCATGGCACCCCAGGTCAAACCACCACCGAAGGCCGTGAGCAGGATGCGGTGTCCGGGCTCGAGGCTCCCTGCGCGACCGGCGTGATCAAGCAGAAGCGGAATCGACGCGGCCGAGGTGTTGCCGACCCGGTCGATATTGGACAGCGCGCGATCGGCCGTGATGCCCAGCCGCTGTGCGAGCATGGCCAGGATCCGTGCGTTCGCCTGGTGCGCGATGATCCGGTCCACTTCCTGCGGTTTCCACCGAGCGGCGTCCAACGCTTCGCGGGAGACGGAAGCCATGTGCTCCACGGCTCGCCAGAACACTTCCCGCCCCTCCAGCCGCAGATACGGGTCTGCCGGAGCATCACCGGCTCCGGAGCGCTCCTCGGATCCGCCACCGCGTACGGTGATCAGGTCGCGGCCACCGCCATCACTGCCCAGCACGCAGGGCCCAAGGGCGCCGGGTTCCTCGCGGTGGCCCGAACGCAGGACGACGGCACCAGCCCCGTCACCGAAGAGCATGCTGGTGGGGTCGTCCAGTGCGACGCTCAGCGACAGCGTGTCAGTACCGATCACCAGGGCGCTGTCGACCGTGCCCGCGGCGATCAGGCCCTGCGCAACCCCTAGCGCGTAGACGAAGCCGGCGCACACGGCCTGGACGTCGAGCGCGGTCACCCCGGTCATTCCCAGGCGTGAGGCGACGCTCGGGGCGGTGCCGGGGCACGGTCTGTCCGGTGATGTCGTGGCGACGACAACGGCTCCGACATCGCCGACCGCCGACCGGGCCAGCGCCTCGCGGCCGGCCGCGACCGCCAGATCCCCGCTGGTGGTACCCGGCTCCACGACGTGCCGGTACCGGATGCCGGAGCGTTGGAAGATCCACTCCGGTGACCGGCCCAGGCGCTCCGCCAGTTCCTGATTCTCCACCCGGCGTGGCGGCAAACAGGATCCGACCCCCATCAGGACGGACGCCGGGGAACCTTGGCCGGGCCATGAAGTTACATGTGCGCGCAAATCCCCCATAGCGTGTAGTCGTATCACGCCGAAGAGCCTGGTAGCCGGAACGGCTCGCGGTTCCAGACGACAAGGCGCCATCGACTGCTGACAGTGGCGATGTTCGTGACGATGCCGCTGGCGGACCTCACCCACCGACTGAAGGCGTGGAAGCCGACCCCCGCCGTACTCGCCCACAGCAGGCGGCTGTTTGACGCATGCTCGACAACGCGCACATCACGCCGTGCGACAGCGACGAGCCCGAGGAACCCGGCTGCATCGCACGGTGGGGGTTGGCCTCCACGTCCACGCTGCTCTTCGAGCCGAAGACATGCCGATGTAGAGCGAAGACCGCCCTTGATCTGCACAAAGCAGGCAGGGAGCCGTCTCCCAGGAGTCCGAAGTGCCGCGTACTCCGTTCAGGTCCAAGATCTAGTATGTGGACGTCTGCGCAGGTCAGGGACATGATAGAGGTCCCTCAGGTCAGTAAAAGGTCAGCATGCGGTGCAGCCCTGTCTCCGCTTGCTGACCTTCCGCCCCCTGTGCAGCGCCTGTGCGTGGTTCTCGCTCCCGTTCGGAAGGCTCGACACGTTGGCTCGACAGTTCGCCCGCGGCATGGGCTCCTTCTCCAAGGAATGTGACTGCGTCAAGCCCACCCGCTGCCCGCATCCGTACACGATTCGTTTCAGGGACGCGCTCGGCGTTCAGCCGCAGGCGGTGCCGTGCAGGGTGTAGGTGCTCGGCGGGAGGGTGTTGCCGGTGTGCGTGGGTCTGGAAGCCGATGTACCGACGCCCGGGGGCCCGCCGGAGCCGGAGCCGGGGGCGGCCGTGCCGGCGGATGCGGCAGCCGTGCGGGAGGCCGTGGCCGGGGTGTTGTCGCTCTGACCATGAACCCGGTGCCGTGTCGCTCACGCGCGGGTCCACTTCTGGTTGGCCTGGCCGTTGCAGGTCCACAGCACCAGAGGGGTCCCGTTGGCGGTGCCGGCCCCGTTGGCGTCGAGGCACAGTCCGGAGCGGACGTTGCGGATCGAGCCGTCGGAGCCGACGGTCCACTTCTGGTTGTCCTGGCCGTTGCAGGGCCAGGTGATGACACGGGTGCCGTTGGTGGTGCCCTGGTTGTAGGCGTCCAGGCACTTGTCGCCGTAGACGCGGATCTCGCCGCCCGCCCATGTGGTCCACAGCTGGTTGGCGGCCGTGTGGCAGTCCCACAGCAGAGTCGCGGCGCCGGCGGCCGTGGAGGCGTTGTCCACGTCCACGCAGCGGCCGGAGGCGTTGCCCCGCAGGCGTGAGGTGGTGGCGGCCAGCGGGCTGCCACCGCTCACCCGGTACGCGGCGACACCGTGCGCGGGGACGCTCACCGAGATCTGCCCGGACGTGCTCGACGTGCCGCCGGTCCACAGGTCGGTGAGGGTGAACGGCCCCCCGCTCAGGCGGATCTGGGCGGCCGTCGTGGTGACCGTCGCCGCGCTCTCGCCCCGGTTGAACAGCCCCACCGCGACCGAACCGTCCGCCAGGGGCTTGACGAACACCTCGGTGTTGCCGTCATCGCGCACCCTGCGTCCGCCCGCGCCCAGGGAGTCCTGGTTCACCGCCAGCAGGCGCGGGTTGCGCAGGATCGCGCTGACGTCGGCGGACATCGTGCGGATGTCGTTGCCGGCCATCAGCGGGGCACTCATCAGCGCCCACAGGGCGAAGTGGGAGCGGGACTCGGTCAGCGACAGGCCGGGGCGGCCGACGACCAGCATGTCGGGGTCGTTCCAGTGCCCCGGGCCGGACTGTGCGGCCAGCGGCGCGTTGACGTCCAGGACGTTGCCGACGCCCATCGGGTAGCTGTTGGTGTTGCCGTTCTGCCAGATGTCGAGCAGGTCCTCGGTCGTCCGCCACAGGTCGGCGACCTCGCCCCAGTTGTACGTGGACCCCGTGATGGCGTGGAAGCTGTTGGGGTTGATGCTGTAGACGATCGGCCGACCGGTGGCGCGCAGGGCATCACGCATCAGCTTGAACCGCGCGACCTGCTCGTCACGCGTGCCGCTCGAGGAACACCAGTCGTACTTCAGGTAGTCGACCCCCCACGAGGCGAACGTGGCGGCGTCCTGGACCTCGTGGCCCCTGCTGCCCGTGGAGCCCGGGTACGTGCCCACGGTCTGCGCGCAGGTGCGCTCGCCCGGCACCTGGTAGATGCCGAACTTCAGGCCCTTGCTGTGGATGTAGTCCCCGAGGGCCTTCATCCCGCTCGGGAACTTCGTGGGGTTGGCCCGCAGGCTGCCCTGCGCGTCACGCTGCGGGTCGAACCAGCAGTCGTCGACCACCACGTACCGGTAGCCGGCGTCCCGCATGCCCGAGGACACCATCGCGTCGGCGGCCTGGCGGACCTGGGCCTCGGTGATCCCGCACCCGAAGCTGTTCCAGCTGTTCCACCCCAGCGGTGGGGTGAGCGCCGGACTGCCCGGCGCGGCCGTGGCGGTGGACTGCGCTGAGGCCGTCACGGACGCGGTCACCGTCAGCGCGGCGGCCGTGAGGAGGCGGAACAGTCGTCCGCCTGATCGTCTGGGCACCGGGTCTCCTTCGGCAGGGAAGAGAGGAGAGGGTTCGAAATTTCGATCGACGTTCGGAAACTTCAGATGCCCCACGGATACTAGAGAGGCGACCAGTCATGTCAACACCCCCTCGAGGAGAGGGATTTGTCGCATGATCAGCGAGGGGGCAAGGGCGAGGCGCACCGACTCCGCACCAGCCGATTCGAATGTTTCGAAGTGGCGCACGACTTGTGCGAGAAAGGTTGACGGGGTACGCCAACCTCCTATCATCCAGAATGCTCGACAAGTCGCACCATGTTCGATATCTCGAATGCGACAGAGTCGCTCCGACCGATGAACTCGAGGTGAATACCTCCATGGATCTGTCATGGTCGCATCAACCCCGCACTCGTCGCCGCACGCTCGCGGCCGCCACCGGCCTGGCCGCCGGCGCCCTCCTCCCCCCTGGGCACGCCCCCGCTACCGCGGCGCAGTACACGAACCCGGTGATCTGGCAGGACTTCGCGGACATCGACATCATTCGCGTCGGCGACACCTACTACGCCTCGGCCTCGACGATGCACTACTCGCCGGGCGCGCCCGTTCTGCGGTCGTACGACCTGGTGAACTGGGAGATCGCCGGCCATTCGGTACCCGTCCTCGACTTCGGCGCCAAGTACGACCTGAACGGCGCCCGCGGCTATGTCAGAGGAATCTGGGCATCATCACTGGCCTACCGGCCCAGCAACAGGACCTTCTACTGGCTCGGCCAGATCGACTTCGCCCGGACGTACCTCTACACCGCCACCGCGGTGGAGGGGCCGTGGAACAGGCTGACGACGATCAGCACCCCCTACTACGACGCCGGGCTGCTCGTCGACACCGACGACACCCTCTACGTGGCGTACGGCAACACCACCATCAGCGTGGCCCAGCTCTCGCCCGACGGCCGCAACCAGGTCCGTACGCAGGAGGTGTTCAGGACACCGTCCGGCGTCGGCACCTTGGAGGGCGCTCGGTTCTACAAGATCAACGGGCAGTACTACATCTTCCTGACCCGCCCCGCGAACGGCCAGTACATCCTCAAGTCCTCGAGCGGACCCTTCGGCCCGTACACGATGCGGCAGGTCCTCCTCGACCTGCGCGGACCGATCCCCGGCGGCGGCGTCCCCCACCAGGGCGGGCTGGTGCGGACGCAGAGCGGCGCCTGGTACTACATGGCCTTCGTCGACGCCTACCCCGGCGGCCGCGTGCCCGCCCTGGCACCGGTCACCTGGACCGCGGACGGCTGGCCCGTCGTACAGCTCGTCAACGGCGCGTGGGGCACCACGTATCCCAGTCCGGCCGTACCCACTCCGCCCCGCCAGGTCACCCCGATGACCGGCGTCGACACCTTCGACGGTACGACCTTGAAACCGAGATGGGAGTGGAACCACAACCCCGACAACACCAAGTGGTCGGTCGGCAACGGCCTGACGCTGCGGACCGCGACCGTCACCCACGACCTCTACTGGGCCCGCAACACCCTCACGCACCGAATCCAGGGCCCCACCTCCACCGCCACGGTCCAGCTCGACCACTCCGCGATGCGGGACGGCGACCGGGCCGGGCTTGCGCTGCTGCGTGACTCCTCCGCCTGGATCGGCCTCAAGCGCGACGGCGGTGCGACACGGGTGGTGATGGTCACCGGGCCGACCATGGACAGCAACTGGAACACCACCGGCACCGGCACCGAGATCGCGAGCGCGCCCGTCTCCGGCGGCCGCATCCGGCTGCGCGCGAACGCGGACATCCGCCCCGGCACATCGCGCCCCGGGACCTTCTCCTACAGCACCGACGGCATCACGTTCACCCGTCTCGGACCCGCCTTCTCCATGGGCAACGACTGGCGGTTCTTCATGGGCTACCGGTTCGCCCTCTTCAACCACGCCACTCAGGCCCTCGGCGGCGCGGTCCGCGTCACGCGGTTCGAGCTGTCCACACCCTGAACCGGTCCATCGACCGCACCGTCCGGCCCCCGCCCCGACCAGGAGGACCGTGAACCCGCTGAAACGGCTCGGCCTTCGCCGGGCATCCGTCCTGTGCGTGCTGGCCGCGACCGTCCTGATGAACCCGGCCTCGCGACCGGCATCAGCAAAGAGGGGCAGGCTGCAACCAGTACCCAAGCCATCGGATCGGACGGCGGTCGCTGCTTCCGCTGCTGGACCTCGACCACCCTGGCCGGCTCCCTGGACGCCCCGCGCCGCGTCCGAGAGCAACCCGTTCGGACCGGGGCCCGTTCCTCCCGGACAGTGAGGAGTCAGGCGCTGGCCCGGATGGCCAGGCGGGTGGGGAGGACCAGCGGGGTGGGGTCCTGCCCGTTGACGAGTGCGACGAGCATGCGCGCCATCTCACGTCCGAGAGCCTCTATGGGCTGATGGACGGTGGTGAGCGGCGGATCGGCGATCTGGGCGGCTGTCAGGTCGTCGAAGCCGACCACGGCGACGTCGGCGGGGACCCGTCGGCCGGCCTCCCGCAAGGTGCGCAGCGCTCCCGCCGCCATGTTGTCGTTGGCGGCGAACACCCCTTCCACGTCGGGGTGTTCCGCCAGCAGCGCAGCCATGGCGGCGGCTCCGCTGGGCTCGGTGAAGTCCCCCTCCAGCGGCGGGAACGGATCGAGACCGGCGCCCAGCATGGCGTCCCGGTAGCCGCGGTGCCGGGCGCGCCCGGCCTCGGTGTCCAGACGCCCGCAGATCACGGCCACGCGCCTCCGGCCGAGCGAGACCAGATACTCGGTCGCCTCGCGCGCTCCGCCGACGTTGTCCACGTCCACGTACCACCGGGGAGCCGAACCGACCGGGCGCCCGCCGAACACGACGGGCATCTGCGCCTCGTCGGCCATCCGGGTCAGCGGATCGTCCTCGCGCAGCGCCATCAGCATCACACCGTCCGCGCCCCTGGACCGCAGGAGCTCCTCGACCCGCTTGCGGCCCCGGTCGGAAGCGGCCAGGCACAGCATCAGATGCAGGTCCGCCTCGTCCAGGGCGGCCGACGCCCCCACGATCACCCGGGCGAAGAACGGATCGGCGAAGATCGACGGATCCTCTCCCGAGACGACCAGGGCGGCCGCTCCCGTCTGACGGGTGGCCAGCGCGCGGGCGGTCGGATTGGGTACGTAACCGAGCTGCCGCACGGCCCGTTCGACAGCCTCGCGCTTGGCGCGGCTGACGTGCGGGGCGTTGTTGAGGGCGCGGGAGGCCACGGAGCGGGAAACGCCGGCGCGTTCGGCCACCTCGTCGAGCGTCGGATGCCGACGCGGCACTGCTTCTGCCATGGCTCGTGAGTCTTTCACAGGCGGTGATCGCTCAGGGACACATGAGCTGGGATCGCTTCCAGTTTAGTGGCCTACAGGACCTACGTTCCCCTGCGAAGCCGAATGCTGCGCCGACTATTGACAGCTCAATCACTCACCCACACGATTGGGACCGCTTCCAGTGGGAGCGCTCCCAAAGCGCACCTCCTCTGAAACCGAGGTACTGTCTTGAGCCGCAGACTCCGCACCCTGATGGCAGCGCTCTGTGCTCTGCCGCTGGCGTTCGCCGCCGCACCGTCCGCCCACGCGGCCGACCCCACCACCATGACCAACGGGTTCTACGTGGACCCCGACTCGAGCGCGAGGCGGTGGGTGGCCGCCAACCCCGGCGACGGCCGGGCCGCAGCGATCAACGCCTCCATCGCCAACACACCGATGGCCCGCTGGTTCGGCTCCTGGAGCGGCACCATCGGCACCGCAACAGGTGCCTACGTCGGAGCGGCGGACTACCGGGACAAGCTGCCCGTCCTCGTCGCCTACAACATCTACCACCGTGACTACTGCGGCGGGCACTCCGCCGGCGGAGCCGCCTCGCCGTCCGCCTACGCCGGCTGGATCGCTCAGTTCGCCGGAGGCATCGCGGCCCGCCCGGCCGTCGTCATCCTCGAACCGGACTCCCTCGGAGACTACGGCTGCATGACCCAGGCCCAGATCGACGAACGCGAGGCCATGCTCACCGGTGCCCTCACCGAGTTCAACCGCCAAGCCCCCAACACCTGGGTCTACATGGACGCCGGCAACCCGCGCTGGACCGACGCGGCGACCATGGCCCGGCGCCTCCACGAAGCCGGCCTCCGACAGGCCCACGGCTTCTCGCTCAACGTCTCCAACTACATCACCACCGCCGAGAACACCGCCTACGGCAACGCCGTCAACAACGAACTGGCCGCCCGCTACGGCTACACCAAGCCGTTCGTCGTGGACACCAGCCGCAACGGCAACGGCTCCAACGGCCAGTGGTGCAACCCCTCCGGCCGCCGCATCGGCACGCCCACCCGTACGGGCGGAGGCGCCGAGATGCTCCTGTGGATCAAGACCCCGGGCGAGTCCGACGGCAACTGCGGTGTCGGAACCGGCTCCACGGCCGGCCAGTTCCTCCCCGAGGTCGCCTACAAGATGATCTACGGCTACTGATCCAGGACTCCCGCCGCCCGCACAGGCGACCGGCAGTCCGCCGGGGCGGCGGGTACTCCCCGACCATCTCACCGGCCAGGAAGAGTCCATGAACCCACGCAGGCCACGGCGCCGCGCGGCCGCCGCCGTCGCGGCCCTCACCGCCTGCGCCGCACTCACCGCGACGCAGGCGCAGGCCACACCCACGCAGGACGTGATCACTCCCGCCACCAAGTTCTACTCCGCCCACCACAACGACCGCTGGTGGCAGCCGATCACGACCGCCGAGTCGCACGACAACGGCCGCACCTGGACCAAACGTCCCCACCTGCTCATCCCCGAACTGCCCGCCGGCACCACCATGTACCGGGACCCCTACGTCTGGCGGCAGGACGAGCGCTGGAGGATGCTGGTCGGCTCCGCCCTCGATGACGGCCGCGCCGCGGCGCAACTGTACGAGTCCGACGACCTGGAACACTGGACCTACCGCGGCCCCTTCCACACCAGCGACGCCACGACCGGCACGGGCCCGGTCGGCTGGGAATGCCCCCAGTACGCCACCTTCGGCGACCAAGGTGTTCTGATCCTCAGCGACTGGACCCCTCGGGGCGGCCCCAGCCACACCAGCGTCATCACCGGCCAGGAGAAAGACGGACGCTTCACGGCGGCCACGGCCCTCGTGCCGCTGGACCACGGTCCCGACTTCTACGCCCCCGCCCTGCTGAAGGCCCCAGGAGAAGACCGCTGGCTGATGTGGGGCTGGGCCTGGGAAGCACGGGACGACGCCTGGGCGCACGAAGCGGGCTGGGCAGGCGTCCTCACGCTCCCCCGAGAGGTCAGCCTCACCGCCGACGGCACGGTCGCCCAGCGCCCCGCCCGCGAACTGCTGGCCCTGCGCGGCCCGCGCGTCCTGCACGGAACCGGACACGTCATCCGGACGCAGGACATCAGGCAGGAAGCCCAGCCGGCGCCCCCGACAGCACAGCGTGCTTGATGCCCTGGGCCGCACGCGGCCCGAAGGCTGACCCACCCGCACACTGACAGGCCCCGTGACCTCGCACCGTGTGCGGCAGACATGTCCACCGCAGCACCCCACGCCCTTACGGGCCCGCGCCCTACCTGAGAGGCAGACAGTCACCATGGCCCGACCCGGGTCCCCCGGCAGCGTCGCCGTCCTCGGCGAGTGCGTCGCCGACATCTTCGAGGACCGCGACCGGTCCGATCCCGGCGGCCTGGCCCTACGGGCGCTGGCCGGTGGAGGCCCGGCCAACACCGCCGTCGCCCTCGCCCGGCTCGGCACCCCCACCCGCTTCCTCGGACGCTTCTCCAACGACGCCTTCGGCCCCCTCTTCCGCGCCCGCCTCAACGCCTCCGGCGTCGACCTGACCGGCAGCGTGACCACCTCCGAGCCCAGCACGCTCGCCGTCGCCGACCTCGACGCGACCGGCCAAGCCACCTATGGCTTCTATGCCGACGGCGCCGCCGACTGGCAGTGGACCGACAGCGAACTCGCCGCGACGCGGAACGACGACGCGGTCTGCCTGCACACCGGCTCCCTCGCGCTGATCCGCCGGCCCGGCGGCAGCCGAATCGAGGAACACCTCGCCCAGGTGCGCGAGCGCACCACCGTATCCATCGACCCCAACGTCCGCCCCCTGCTCGTACCGCCCTCCGCCTACCGCGAACGGCTGGCCCACTGGTGCGCCGTCGCCGACATCCTCCGCCTGAGCGAAGACGACTGCACCTTCCTGGCGCCCGGTGCCGGCCTCGAAGAAGCCTGCGACACCTGGCACACCGCAGGCGCGCGCCTCGTCGTCATCACCCTCGGCGGACGCGGCGCCCTCGCGTCCCTCGACGGTGCGCGCGTCACCGTCCCAGCCCCTCCTGCGGTGGTCATCGACACCGTCGGTGCCGGCGACTCCTTCACCGCGGGCCTGCTGCACCGCCTTGCCGATGCCGGACACCTGGGTGGCCGCCTCGACGAACTGACCCTCGAAGACGTCGCTGATGCCTGCTCGTTCGCCGCCCAAGTCGCCGCCCTGACGGTTTCGGTCCCCGGTGCGAATCCACCGTGGGCGGACGATCTCGCCACTGCGGTTCGACGCTGACCGCAACGTTGGCGCCGTTCGCCGACAACGCAGCTGACCGTGCCCCGGCCCCGGTCCGAGATGTTTCCGCTCACCGGGGGCGATGGTGCGGCCCACCCGGTAGGGCGCCGGCACTGTGACTCCGGGAAGGGCTGCCTGCCGTCCACCCCCGTCGCAGCGGCCTACGCCCCAGCGGACACCACCTACTTCCCCGCCCCGGGCCCGCCTCGTGAGGGAAACAGCTATTGCTCGTCGAGGACTCCGGGGGTGTCGTGCAGGACCACACTCTGTTGCAGCGGGATGCGTCCCATGCCGATGTCGTACATCGGTGACGTCTTGTCGCCGATGCCGAAGGAGATGCCGAAGAGCAGCTTGAGGTCGTCTCGGACGCCCAGCGACGCCCGGACCGTGTCGGCGTACACGCCGAGGACGGCCTGCGGGATGCCGTGGAAGCCCCGCGCGGTCAGCGAGAGCAGGAAGTTCTGGGCGTACATGCCGATGTCACCGGCCGTCCGGACCCCGTCGCCGAGTTGTGGCATGAAGAGCAGGGCGACGTGGGGCGCATCGTAGAAACGCAGATTCTCGCGGATCACTTCGTGCCTGCCCTCCATGTCGGAGCGCGCTACGCCCCGCGCCCCGTAGACACGGGCGCCGTGCTGATAGGACCGCTCGAGGTAGACGCCGGCGCCGTAGTCGCCGGTGAAGTCCGCCGAGTCCCGGCCGCCCTCGTACGCCTTGAGCAGTTCCTCGCTCAAGGCGTCCCGGGCGGCACCCGAGACCATGTGCACCGTCCAGGGCTGGGTGTTGCTGTTCGAGGGGGCGGTCTGCGCATCCTCCAGGACGCCGCGGATGTCCGCAGGGGACAGCGGCGTCGGCCGGAACTGCCGCGGGGAGTGCCTGACGCGTACGAGTTCGGTGAACAGGGAGGCGGTGGTGGACAAGAGGTTCCTTTCCAGAGGGCGGCTCGGGGTGGCCGGAGGGGCGGGCATGTCAGCGGTGGAGGGAGCGGTTGGTTCCACGGTCTCCTCGAGCGTGGGCGTGGAGGTGAGAGCGGCGAAGCATGGCGTCTGGCGGTTCCGCTCGCTCCGGGCCTCGTTGCGGTCGGCCGCGGCACAAGCGGCTCCCAGGTCATCGAGGGCCGGCTCGGTGCAGTACGCGGGGTTCGTTGGCTGCCAGCGCCAGGAGCCACCCGCTTCAAGTGGCGGCTCCTCGCCGGTGTGTCGGCGTCTGCGCCGGGGTTGTCAGTCCGTTGCCGACGACACTGTCGACACTGCGGTGGCGTTGACGGGAGCGTTGCTCGGTGGAGAAGCCGGCGGCTGGGGGGTGGCTGCGGTTCTGCGGACCCAGAGGGTGCCGATGATCGCGAGGCAGCCGATGACCGCCGCCGTCGTGAAGGCGGCTTGTGCCGCCGAGACGGACTGGGCCAGGTTCAGTGCTCCCGCGTCCTTGGCGTGGGAGCCGATGGTGTAGGCCGAGATCAGGACGGCGCCGCCGGCGCCGCCGGCCAGCTGCTGGACGGTGTTGAACGCCGCGGTGCCGTGCGGGTAGAGCTCGGCGCGCAGGGAGGACAGCGCGGCCGTCGTCATCGGCGCCCACATCAGGGCCTGCGAGGCCGACAGGACGAGGTAGGCGGCCAGGAGCGCGGTGACACCGGTGTTCTCGTCCGCTCGGCTCAGGAACCACAGGGAGCCCGTCCAGATGACCGATCCGGGGATCGCCAGGGGGCGCGGTCCGTAGCGGTCGTAGATGCGTCCGCCGAGGGCGGAGACGAGGGCGATCAGGGCTCCGCCGGGGACCAGGAAGAGGCCGATCTGGAGCGTCGTCAGGCCCGCGACGTTGGTGAGGACCAGCGGCAGGACCATCGTGGTGCCGAAGCCGACCAGCGCGACGACGAGCATGACCAGCAGCGGCACGGTGAACGCCTGGGTGCGGAAGATCCTCATGTCGAGGAAGGCGTTGTCGCTGCGCTGCAACACGGTCTGCCGACGGACGAAGGCCGCGAGGGCGAGGAGCCCGATGACGATCGGGATCCAGGGGGCGACCGGCGCATGGCCGGAGGCCGACTCGCCGATCGTCGACAGGCCGTAGACGAGGGCGCCGAACCCGATGGCGGACAGGACGAGGGACAGCACGTCCAGCCTGACCGGTTCCGGAGTGGTGATGTTGCGCAGCTTGGCGGCGCCCAGCGCCAGCCCGGCCAGGACGACGGGCAGGACCAGGATGAACAGCCACCGCCAGCTGAGCTGGGAGATCACCACGCCGGACACCGCCGGGCCGACCGCGGGTGCCACCGCGGTCAGACCGGTGACCAGCGCCATCGTCCGGCCTCGCCGGTGCGGGGGCACCAGGCGCATCGTCGTGGCCATCAGCAGGGGCATCAGGGCGGCAGTACCCGCCGCCTGAATGATGCGACCGGTGAACAGCACCCCGAACCCGGGGGCGACGGCGGCGATCGCCGTCCCCAGGGTGAACAGGGACAGCGAGCCGAGGAAGATCGCACGGAGGGTGAACCTGCGCAGGAGGAAGCCGGTGGCCGGGATGAGGATCGCCAGGGTCAGCAGATACCCCGTCGTGAGCCACTGTCCCGTGGTGGGAGTGATGTCGAGATCGCTGATCAGGGTGGGAAGCGCGACCCCCAGCAGCATCTCGTTCAGCAGGACGGTGAACGCGGAGACCATCAGGATCCCGATGACGAGGACGTCTCCAGAGGCCAGTCTGTCGTCGCTGCGGGTCGGTGGCGGTGCGTCTGCGGCGGCCGGCGCCGGAGTCTTGTCGGGGGACATGTGATCTCTTCCGTGTTGCTGGGGAGGGTGTGCGAAGTGCCGCGCGGATCTATGCCGTCGGTGCACGCCGGTGGGGTCCGGCTGTACGCGCCCGGGCCGGTGCGGCCTCGGCCGGGAGCTGTCGCGTCCGGTGCCTCGTGGGCGGCGGTCGGTTCCCCGGCGGCCGTCGGCACGGAACGCCTCTGCGCCGTGCCGGGCTGCCTTGGGAACAGCGGATGCCTGCCGAGGCCGGCGGTAGCATTGGAACCGATAAGGAGATAGTCTCCGTTTCACGAAAGACGATACGGAGAGAGTCTCCGCATTGTCAACGGGAGGTGCAACGACATGGGTGAGGCAGCCACCGGCGAGCGTCGGCAGCGGACGGACAAGCAGCGCAACCGCACGCACATCCTCGAGGTCGCGGAGGAGTTCTTCGCCGAGCAGGGCATCACCGGCTCCATGGACGCCATCGCCAAGCGGGCCGGTGTCGGTCCGGGCACCCTCTACCGGCACTTCCCCAACCGGGAGGCGCTGCTGGCTGCCTTGCTGCAGGCCCGCGACGAAGAGCTGGAGGCCCGACGGGTCGCCATCCGGCGCGAGGTGACCGACTCCCGCGCAGCGCTCGCACAGTGGCTTCAGGCACTGGGCGAATGGGTGACCGCCTTCGACGGCCTGCCCGATCCCCTGCGGGCCGCACTGACGGAAGGCACGTCCCCGCTGGCGATCACCTGTCAGGGCTTCGTCACGACCACCGAGGACTTCCTCCGCGCGGCACAGCGCGACGGCGGTGCCAAGCCCTGGGTGCGGGGACGCGACCTGTTCCTCAGTACGCTGGCCACCGCCTGGGCCCGCGGCGCCGCCATGGCAGACGAGTCATCGCCCGACGCGCTCGTCTCCCTCATGCGCACCGGGTGGGAGACGCCCGCGACGGAAACTGCCCCCGGGGGCGGCGAAGACCCTGCGTAACAGCAGGCAGAAACGTGGCGCCCTTGACGCGGGGCGCTCTCCCGAGAGCTCACCGCTGGGCGCCCCACCCCTCGGGCGCGCGGCCTGCGGGCTGGGCTGCCACCGGGACACCGCGGACGCAGCGTCGGTGGCCTCTCGCGACCGAACTCGAGGCAAGGAGAAACACCGTGAAGATCGGCATTCTGGGCGTAGGGCATATCGGGAAGACGCTGACCCGGCGGCTGGCCGCGGCAGGGCATCAGGTGAAGGTGGCCAACTCGCGCGGCCCGCACACGATCGAGGCTGACGTCCTTTCCACGGGCGGGCGCGCGGTGACGGCGGCAGAAGCCGTCGAGGACGTCGACGTCGTGGTCCTCTCGATTCCCTTGAACCGTCTTCCGCAGGTCGCGTCACTGATCGCCGACGTGCCGGCCGGAACGGTCGTCATCGACACGTCGAACTACTACCCGGCGCGGGACAGCCGGATCGAGGCCATCGACGCCGGTCAGGTCGAGAGCCTGTGGGTCACCGAACAGCTGGGCCGGCCGGTCGCCAAGGCGTGGAACGCGATCGGTTCCCACTCGTTCGCGGCCAAGGGCAGGCCCGCGGGGAGCCCGGACCGCATCGCCATCCCCGTCGCCGCCGACCGCGATCGGGACCGCCAGGTGGCCATGGCGCTGGTCGAGGACACCGGGTTCGACGCCTTCGACGCCGGGACCCTCGCGGACTCGTGGCGGCAGCAGCCGGGTGCGCCGTGCTACTGCACCGACCTCACCCGCGAGGAGATGCCAGATGCGCTGGCGGCGGCGGAGGCCGAGCGCCTGCCCAAGCGGCGCGACCTTTCCGTCGCCGCGATCCAGGAAAGGGTCGGGGACGCCCGGACCAACCCCGACGCGGAGTACGGCGTTCGCCTGAGCCGGGTCCTGTTCATGTGAACCCCCGGGGCGTGCACCGTACCTGCACATCGGCCGTCGAGCGGTACACGCCCCCACTCACTCCGAGCGCCTTGGCCTCGGCGTCGACCGACGCCGAGGCCAAGGTCCGCGGACGGCGCAGGGGTACGGCCTGCCCGGACACGTGCCGTCAGAAGGGGCGCGCGGCCACCTTGGGGCGGGGGTCGGCGTACAAGCCCTGGACGGTCCGGCTCTCCGGTACACCCCTTTCCCGGTCCCGGTGAGGTGCACAGCCCACTGAGGAGGGTCAGGTGCCGGGAACGGTGACGACGATCTTGCCGACCTGTCCGCCGGCTTCCAGGTACTGGTGTGCCTCGGCGATGTCCTCCAGCGGGAAGGTCTTGTCGATGGTGGGGGTCAGCTCGCCCTTGGCGAGACCGTCGGCCACGAAGGCGACCGCTTCGGCGCGTCGCCGGTCGTCGGTGGTGATCTCGAAGAGTTCGAACCCCCGGATGGTGAGGTGCTTGAAGAGGACCTCACCGACGTTGAGCGGGGTGGGGGTGCGGTCGAGGACGCCGTAGAGGACGAGGTGGGCCTCGTGGGCGGCGGCGGTGACGAGGTCGGCCAGGGCCGTGCCGCCTACGGGGTCGAAGATGACGCGGGCGCCCTGGCCGTCGGTCAGCTCCCGCACCCGGGCGGGGACGTCCTCCTCGGCGGTGGCGATGACCTCGTCCGCGCCGGCGTCCAGGAGTTGCTGCCGCTTGGCGCCGGTGCGGGTCAGGGCGACGGCGCGGGCGCCGGCCTTGTGGGCGACCTGGATGGCGGCGAGGCCGACGCTGCTGGACGCCGCGGAGATCAGGACGGTGTCGCCGGGGCGGACGCCCGCGAGGTCGACCAGGCCGCCGTAGGCGGTGATGAACTGCATCCACACCGAGGCCGCCTCCTCGAAGGAGAGCCGCTCGGGGTGGGCGACGACCGCGTGGGCGGGGGCGAGAACCGCCTCCCCGTGCACGCCGTAGTCGGTCATGGTGAAGGACGGCACCACGCTGACCGCCTCGCCCACGCTCAGCCCGCGCACGCCGTCACCGAGGGCCTCGACCACTCCGGACGCCTCGTAGCCGATGCCGGAGGGGAAGACGGGAGCGGTGCCGTACTGGCCGAGCCGGAACATCGACTCCGCCCGGTTCAGGCCCAGCGCCCGGGTACGGATCAGAACTTCGCCCGGCCCGGGCTCGGGCACGGGGGCCTCCTCCAGATACAGGACTTCGGGTCCGCCGGTCTGATGGAAACGGACGACGCGGTTCATGCGTGGCTCCTTGGTGCGGTTCGGTGCGCTGGGGAAGCCGGTGTCGCACCGGCCTCCCCCTCCACCTTGCCCCAAGGTTCGATGAGCGTCAAATTTTGATCGGCGTCGAAATATGTGCGTCGAGGCCAGCGCCATCCCTCAGTCGACGCCCGAGCCGGTCTCCGCCGCGCAGGCCGCGATCACGGCCGGGAGCAGGCCGGGGAACCGCTCCTCCATCTCGTCGGCGCGCAGCGTGTTCATCTTGGTCACGCCCACGTAGTACTGCCGGATCACCCCCGCTTCGCGCAGCACGTTGAAGTGGTGGGTGAGCGTGGAGATGGAGACCGGTGCCTCGAACGTGCCACAGCTCATGTCCTCGCCCTTGCGCGCGAGCTGGGAGACCACCATCCGGCGCACCGGGTCCACCAGCGCCTCCATCACCTGCTGGAGATCCACCTGGGCGAGGTCGGGATGATCCACTGTCCGGGGGGCGGTACGGGGGCGGGCCACAGTCAACTCCTAGAGGCGATACCGGCAACTCATCTATACTACGACTGTCGTCGAAGTAATGGTCAGGGCCAACCCGCACCATGCGTGCCGGGCTGAGCAGGGCAACGCAGCGCGCCTCCTGCCTCGGGCCGGTGATCAGGTCCTCAATTCCATGCCGTCCTCGACGTGCCGCAGGGTCACTGGGCCAGTGGTGTGTGGGTGCCGAAGGTCCGCCGGTGATAGGTGAGCGGTCTCAGGGATCCCTCGCCCGGCTCCACTGCCGTTACGTGGGCGAGCAGGACGGTGTGGTCGCCGGCGTCGACGCAGTCGTCCACCTCGGCGACGATCCACGCCGCGGCATCGGGCAGCCGAGGCAGCTTCCCACTCGGCGACCAGTCGATTCCGTCGAACTTGTCGGGTCCGGAGCGGGCGAAGACGGAGGCCAGATCGGCCTGATGCGCACCGAGGACGTTGAGGCCGAAGCGCCCGCTGCGGCGGACGACCGCCAGCAGGTACGAGCGTTCGTCCAGCGACACCAGCACCATGGGCGGCGTCAGGGACAGGGACGCGAAGGCGCTGACCGTGGTGCCGTGCGGACGACTGCCGTCCAGGGCCGTGACCACGGCGACCGGAGACGCCACGGCGGCCATGACGTCACGGAACGCCTGCTGCGCCGCGGCTCCGGATCGCAGCGACTCGCTGGTGGACATCACCGGGCCGCCGCTTCCGTGACGCGCGGGTCGTGGCCGTACTGCTCGCGGGCGTGGAGGTGGTCGCGCAGGGTGGGGCCTTCGTAGTCGAGGTGGAACAGGCCGCGTTCCTGCAGGAGGGGGACGACCTGGTCGACGAAGGCGTCGACGCCGTCGTGGTAGCCGTCGATGGCCAGGGAGAAGCCGTCGCAGGCCCCGGCCTCGAACCACTGCTGCATGTGGTCGGCCACGTCCTCGGCGGTGCCGGCCACGACCGGGTGGTAGTCGATGACGCCGTGGGCGAGCACGTCGCGCAGGGTCCAGCCCTCCCGTGCCACCTGAAGGGCACCTGTCAGGGCTTCGTCACGACCACCGAGGACTTCCTCGGCGCGGCCCAGCGAGATGGTGCCGCCAAGCCCTCGGTGCGGGGCCGGGACCTGTTCCTCGGCACGCTGGCCACAGCCTGGGCGCGCGGCGCCGTCATGGCCGACGAGTCGTCGCCCAATGCGCTCGTCTCTCTCATGCGCACCGGGTGGGAGACACCCGAGAGGGAAACGGCGCCCGGGAGCGACGAAGGGCTTTCATGAGCGTAAGCGTGCTTCAAACCGGCCGCCGGCCACGTCGCCGTGCGGCGGCGCCACGTCGGCCACACCCACCTCCCGCACCCCCCACTCGATGCAAGGAGATCCACTGTGAAGATCGGCATTCTGGGCGTAGGCCACATCGGTAAGACCCTGACCCAGCGGCTGAGCGCCGCGGGACATGAGGTGAAGGTGGCCAACTCGCGCGGCCCGCAGACGACCGAGGCCGATGTGCTGTCCTCGGGCGGCCAAGCGGTCACCGCGACGGAGGCCGTGGCGGACGTCGACGTCGTGATCCTCTCGATTCCCCTGAACCGTATTTCGCGGGTTGCGTCGCTGATCGCTGGTGTACCGGCCGGAACGGTCGTCATCGACACGTCGAACTACTACCCGGCACGGGACAACCGGATCGAGGCCATCGACGCCGGGCAGATCGAGAGCCTGTGGGTCACCGAACAGCTGGGCCGGCCGGTCGCCAAGGCGTGGAACGCGATCGGTTCACACTCCTTCGCGATCAAGAGCAAGCCCGCAGGAAGCCCGGACCGCATCGCCATCCCCGTCACCGCCGACCGCGACCAGGACCGCCAGGTGGCCATGGCACTGGTCGAGGACTCCGGATTCGACGCCTTCGACGCCGGAACCCTCGCGGACTCATGGCGTCAGCAGCCAGGCGCGCCGTGCTACTGCATGGACCTCTCCCGCCAGGAGATGCCGGGCGCGCTGGCGGCGGCGGAGGCCGATCGTCTGCCCCGGCGCCGCGACCTGGCCGTCGCCGCGATCCAGGAAAGGGTCGGGGACGCCACCACGGACCCCGACGCGGGGTACGGCGTCCGCCTGAACCGGGTCTTGTTCATGTGAGCAGAGGGGGTGCGCGCCGTTTGCGGACATCTCGTCCGCCGTCGAGCGGTACACACCTGCGCCCACCCCGAGTGCCCTTGGGCCCCGGCGTCGTTCGACGCCGGGGCCCAAGGGGGCGCGCAGCCCCCAGGGTGGCGTTGCGCGGACATGTGCTGTCAGAAGGTGCGCGCGGCCACCTTCACCCGCTGGGCTGTCCGCAGCGCCTCTTGCAGCTTGTCGGCAGGCAGCGGCGCCGCAGGGGCCTGCATGATGTGCTCGGCGGGCACGTCGGGATCTGCCAGGTAGATACGGGTGTAGGCGCCGGCCTCGGGCTCGAAGCGCCAGCTCTCGTCCAGGGTTCCGGCATCCACCGTGTCGAAGCCGAGCCGGCCGATCAGTTCTGCCGCCCGGACCTTCACGCCGCGGTCATCGCCGGCGATGGGCAGGGCGCTGCGGTCCGGTGCCCCGGCGGACCGGGCCAGCTGGGGGATGTGGTGGGCCAGGATGTTGTTGAACGCCTTGACCAGCAGCGCGCCGGGCAGGAGGTGTTGTTCCAGCTCGGCCGTGGTCACCTCCTCGGAGTCGAGTTCGGTGATCCGGCCATCGCGAAACGGGTAGTAGTTCCCGGTGGACAGCACGGTCCTACCCTCCAGCAGGCCGGCGGGCAGGTCGCGGTACGCGGTCAGGGGGATGCTGAGCACGGTCGCTTCCCCCGCGCGGGCGGCCTCCTCGACGGTGCCCGCCGTGGCGCGCGGCCCCAGTTCCTCGATGAGGTCGGTGAGGCTCTGGGGACCGCGTGAGTTGGCGAGCACCACGTCGATGTCCGCAGCCACCGCCAGCCGTGCGACCGCGGACCCGATGTTGCCGCTTCCGATGATTCCCAGCGTCGGCATCGTTGCTCCTTGCTTCCTTGGTGTGCCCGGGACCGAGCGGCCCAGGGCAGGTTTCGGTGACGGTCGTCCTCGGCGCCGCAAGCCGGGCGGGCCGGGGCAGACGAGTCGCCTCATGTACCGGGCCTGTGATCAGGCCCCAGACCTCATACCTGCCTCGACGTGCCGTACGGTCAATAGGCCAGTGGCGTGTGGGTGCCGAAGGAGCGCCGGTGATAGGTGAGCGGTTTCAGAGATCCCCCGCCCAACTCCGCGGCCGTTACACGGGCGAGCAGGACGGAGTGATCCCCGGCGTCGACGCAGCCATCCACCTCGGCGGCGATCCATGCGGCCGCATCCGGCAGCCGCGGCAGTCCCTCGCTCGGTGACCAGGAGACGCCGTCGAACTTGCCGGGGCCCGGGCGGGCGAAGGCGGAGGCCAGATCGGCCTGGTGCGCGCCCAGGACATTGAGGCCGAAGCGACCACTGCGACGGATGACCGCCAGCAGGTGCGAGCGTTCGTCCAGCGACACCAGCACCATGGGCGGCGCCATCGACAAAGATGCGAAGGCGCTGACCGTGGTGCCGTGCGGACGACTGCCGTCCAGGGCCGTGACCACGGCGACCGGAGACATCACGGCGGCCATGACATCCCGGAACTCCTGCGCCGCTGGGCCGGATCGCAGCGACTCGCTGGTGGACATCACCGGGCCGCCGCTTCCGTGACGCGCGGGTCGTGGCCGTACTGCTCGCGGGCGTGGAGGTGGTCGCGCAGGGTGGGGCCTTCGTAGTCGAGGTGGAACAGGCCGCGTTCCTGCAGGAGGGGGACGACCTGGTCGACGAAGGCGTCGACGCCGTCGTGGTAGCCGTCGATGGCCAGGGAGAAGCCGTCGCAGGCCCCGGCCTCGAACCACTGCTGCATGTGGTCGGCCACGTCCTCGGCGGTGCCGGCCACGACCGGGTGGTAGTCGATGACGCCGTGGGCGAGCACGTCGCGCAGGGTCCAGCCCTCCCGTGCCACCTGAAGGGCGCGGGCGGAGCGCGGGTCGTGCGGGCTGGGTACGGCGTCGGCCAGCTGGTCCGCGGTCAGAGGCTCGTCGATCTGCTCGTAGCCGAGCGGCAGGCCGAGCATGGCGCCGAGGTAGCGGACGCGTTGGCGCAGGTCCACGGATTCGTCGAGGAACCGCCGCCGGTCGAGGGCGGCCCGCCGGGAGGCTGCGATGGCCGGCATGAAACCGGCGAACATCTTCACCTCGTCCGGGTCGCGCCCGGCACGCTCGGCGGCATCGCGCAGTGCCTGGCGCTGGGCCCGGCCGTCCTCGATGGTGTAGGGGTTGGCGTAGACGCCGTCGGCGTAGCGGCCGGCCAGCTCCAGGCCGTAACTGCCGCCACCTGCCTGGAAGATGACCGGCTGCCCCTGCTCGGAGGGCGGGATGGGCAACGGGCCGCGGGAGGCGACATGTCGGCCCTGGAGATTGACCGGTTGGATCTTGTCCATGTCGGCGAACCGCTTGCCGTCCACGTCCAGGACCCACGCGTCCTTCTCCCAGCTGCCCCACAGCGCCTGCACGATCTGTACGACCTCGTGGGCCCGCTCGTACTTCTCCGCCCGCGGCGGGACAGCGCGGCCGAAGTTCGCCGCGGCGGCCGGGTCGGAGGTGGTGACCGCGTTCCACCCGGCCCGGCCGTGGCTGATCACGTCCAGCGCCTTGAACTGGCGAGCGAGGTTGTAGGGCTCGTTGAAGGTGGTGGAGGCGGTGGAGACCAGCCCGATCCGCTCCGTCTCGCGCGCTATGGACGTCATCACCAGCAGCGGATCCATCGCGAAATGCGGGACCTGGTGGTCGAGGTCCACATCCAGAACCGGAGTGTCCGCGAAGAACAACAACTGGATCTTGCCCCGCTCGGCCGCCCGCGCGTACCGCACGAACTGGTCCATGTCCGTATAGCTGCGCAGGTTCGCCCCAGGAAGGCGCCACGCCCCGGGTTCGGCACCGTAGCCGCTGGTGAACTGCATGCACAGGAGCATTTGACGACTTGACACGACTGGCCCCTCCAGACGGGACAACGAAACGGAGGATGTCTCCGATTAGGCCCCGACAATACGGAGACATTCTCCGTATTGTCAAAGCGGCCAGGTTGGGCAAAGAAGGGAGCAGTCGAGATGCAGGAGTCCTGGGTGTACAGGCCAACGACGTCCCTCTGAGTCCGAGTGGCGAGGGTGGCGGGCAGTTGTGTCCCTGGACTCGATCGCCGACGCCTGTGTGTCAGCCAGAGGGTCGCGGCGTGCGGTGCCGGAAGGGGGCCGCCGAAAGTGTCCTGGTAGGTGGAAGTGGAGAACGTATGGGACCCCGGCTGAGTGAGACCCGCCAACAGGTTCTCGGCGTCGCTCGAATCCTGGTTCTGGATCACTTTCCGTGCTCAGGCCACGGAGGGTCACCACAACCGCGATCATGAACGGCCTCGTGCCGCAAGAAGGACCCGCTTGCGGAGCAGATCGAAGTTGGTCCGGCCGAACATCTGCCGCTTGAGCATCTTGATCTTGTTGTTGTGGCCTTCGACGGCGCCGGAGTTGTAGCAGAGGCTGAGGCCGGCGACAACGGCGTCGAGGTCCTGGCCGAGGCCGTTGACGAAGGTGTGCAGGGCCGGCAGTTCGTCGGCCTCGACATGCTCGATCCACTGGCCCGGCTGCCGACCCTGGCGGTTGTTCATGAGCTCGGCGAACGCACGCACGTGTTCGGCGGCTCGGTCGAGTTCGGGGCAGCGGGTGAGTATCTTCTTGAGCTGCTGGGCCTGGTCGTCGCCGAGGCGGTCGGGGTGGCGGGTGATCCAGCTGGTCACGTCCCGCGTGGACGGGTTCTTGCGGGGCGGATCGTTGTGCGGGAAGGCTTCTCGGAGCCGTTGCACGTACTTCTTGACGACGCTTTCGCCGCCGGGGTAGCCGCGTTCGTGGAGTTCCTCGAACAGGCGGCGAGCGACGGTGCAGCCCTCGGCCCACCGCTGGTGCAGGTAAGGCTTGAAGGGGTCGAGGATGCTGGTGCGGCCAGTCCATCGCCCGACGAGTAGTTCGTCCGCCGTGGCCGCATGGGCAAGTCGGCGGACGGTATTGCGGGCCAAGCCGAGCCGGCGGGCGATGGCTCGCAGTCCGAGCCCTTCGTTCAGCAAGGTGTGAACGGCCGCGTGCTGCTCGCGTACCCGATCGGACAGGCGGCCGGACTGCCGTGCCTCCGCCGGGGCTTCCGGTGCCAGTTCCGTGGTCTGGGAGAGCGCAGCGGTGCGTTCTGGGGCCATGTCCTGCGGTTCACGCAGCAGCGCGCGGTGCTGGGTGACCGTCTTCTCGACGGCCTCGGCGAGGTTCTTCCAGATGTGCCAGCGGTCTGCGACATGGATCGCGTCCGGGGCGCCGAGCCGGCCGGCCTCGGCGTAGGCGACGGAGCGGGCCCGGCAGATCACTTCGACGCCGGGATGGTCGGCGAGCCACCGGGCGACTGTCGCCGTGGTCCGGTCGGGCAGCAGATCGACCGGACGGCGAGTATCGATGTCGATCAGGATGGTGCCGTAGTTGTGGCCCTTGCGCAGCGCGAAGTCATCCACGCCCAGGACCCGCGGAGTGTGCGTTGCAGGGTCCGGCAGACGGCGTATCAGCCGCAGGAGCGTCGACCGGCTGGCCCGGACGGCGAGTGCGTGCGCCAGGCGGGCACCGGCTCGGCCGGCCAGCATCACCGCCAGCCGCTCAAGCACCGTCTGCAGTCCGGCGCTGCGTCTCCCGTGCTGGAAGGTCAGCCCGTCGACCTGCTCGGCGAACGTCTTCTGCGGGCAAGCGCCCTGGCGGCAGCGGAACCGGCGGACCCGTAACTTGATGACCACAGGCCGGCCGCCGACTGCGCTGTCGGCGAGCCGACGCTCATACCGGCTGTGCACGCGAGCCGACATCGTTCCGCAGGCAGGGCACACAGCCCGGTCCGCTGACGCGCGGGCCCGAACGACCACGACCTCGCCGTCGGATACGACATCTTCGATCACAGCGCCCTCGACCCGGTGGAACCACAGGTCTTGGAGGAGTGCATCAGCCACGACCGTTCATGATCGCGGTTGTGGTGACCCTCCGTGGCCTGAGCACGGAAAGTGATCCAGCACCCAGGTTCAGCCGACGCCGACACAGGTCATAACGTTCATCGTTCGCATGGCCATCGTGCCGGCGATACTGGTCCCGCTCGGCGGCCGGGTCAGCTCGCAACCACAGCGGTCGCCCCTGGAGGGTCAGGGTGGTCCACGTCAAGTGTGCCGCTCCCGTCAGCATGCCGGAAGCGGTCGACCGGAGGTGAGGGAGCGCTCGTCAACTCCGGGTGTCGACGCTGTCGGCTCGCCGCCAGCGGGGGATGCACTCCAAAGAGGAGCGCGGTCCAGACAGGTTTGGCTTCAACGTGAGGCTCCTGGCCCTCTCCATGCGCGGCAAGGACAAGATCGCCTGGGACGGCCGAGTACGGAGCTCCGGGGAGCAGTGGGCGGACCACCGCAGTCCCACCAGTGGGGCTGGCACGCGCATGGACTCTTACGGGACTGCGGAGGGCCGGTCCCGGCCGACGGTGAGCGGAACATAGACCAGCTCGCCGGTTGGCCAAACCGGCGTTCACGGCAACCCTTGGAGTGGTTCGTCAAGCCCTGGCGACTTCTCTGTTCCCGAGAAGCTCCGACACTGAAGGAAAGCGGGCAGTTCTGTCTTATCCGATCAAGAAGCTCATCCCTGATGCCAAGGGGAAGGTTCGGTACCGTTTTGTGGTCGACGCAGGCCCTGATCCGGTGTGAGGAGTGTCGGTGTACAGTGAACGACGCCCTTGACCTGCAGAAAGCAGGCAGGGAGCCGTCTTCGAGGAGTCCAAAGTGCTGCGCACTCTGTTCAAGTCCAAGATCTAGCGTTTGGGTGTTTCCGCAGGTCAGATCCCTAATCGTCGCCTCCAGATCAGCAAACGGTCAGCATCGGGCGTGGGAGCGTCCGGCCTGCTGACCTGGTGACCGCCGCTGTGGGACCTGGGTGCGGGTGCCTGCCTTCCGCTCGGAAGTTCGCTTCGTGGCTCGACGGTGCGCCCGTGGCATGGGGTCGGCTCTCGGAAACGGGGGTTGTGCCGGACCGACCCGGTGTCGTGGTGATCGGTCCAGTGCCGGTGGTCGTCACCAGTCGCTCGTCAATCGCGTCGTTCAACATGGGTATCCCCAGCAGGTAGCCATGACGCATGAGGCGGCACATGGCGTTCACCATCGAGCACGCCCGAGTTCGTCAGCCGGCCAGGGCGTCTTGCGCGCGAGGTGCGGGCAGTCGATACGAGGCGATGTGTGTTGCCACCGGGCCGATGGGGGTGTCCCCGATGGAGGTCTGCCCCCGCGGCGCCGTTACCCATAGGCATGCGCCCGGCCGAGCAGCGCCGGCTCACATGCCTGAGGCCCGAACGTACTCACCGTTACCAGTAACGCCGACAGATGGTTTTGTTTCATGTGGAATTAAATGTGAGTTCACTGAGCGGCGGGTTTATATTCCGTCTGGAGTGTCCCTGGAAAGCGTTTATGGGGAGGTCGCTGTGCTATCTCCGTCTCGCCTTCACGAAGTGCTTTTCATGTGCGGGAAGTTGATGTTGTATGAGGCTTCTTCTGGGGGCGCTTGTCGGAGCTTGACATGGGAAAAGGGGCGGGACCGGTGCGTGGGCGTTTACAAAGACGTGTGTGGTCGCACGGTATTCTGGCGGCGTTGACGGCTGCTGTTTTGCTGATGGAGTTCACGCCCACGATGGCACAGGCGACTGCGCACACCGGTGCTTCCGTCGACGACGGTTCCGTACAGAGTGAGGCCGCGCAGGCGTTGGTGAAGGCCGGCGAGACGGGCGAGCGGGTCGAGGTGGTGGGGGAGCGGTCGGAGGACACGACCGTGTACGCCAACCCGGACGGTGAGACGTTCACGTTGGAGCAGTCGGCCGTTCCGGTGCGGGTGGCGACGGCTGACGGAGGCTGGCAGGCGCCGGACGCGACGCTGGTGCGCCGGGCGGACGGGACGGTGGCTCCCAAAGCCGCCGCCGTGAGCATGGAGTTCTCCGGGGGCGGGGACACAGATCCGCTGGTGCGGATCGAGGAGGACGGCCAGTCTCTCGCCCTGGGCTGGCTCGGCGCGCTGCCGGAACCCGAGTTGGACGGGACGAGCGCGGTGTACCGCGATGTCCTGCAGGACGTGGACCTGAAGGTCACGGCCTCGACCGAGGGTTTCCGGCACGTCCTGGTCGTCAAGACCCCGGAGGCCGCCGCACGGCCCGAGCTGGAGCGGATCGAGTACTCGCTGAACACGGCGCAGCTGAGCGTCGTGGAGAACAACAGTGGCGGCTACAACGCTGTCGATGCCGACGGCAACTGGGTGTTCCGCGCGCCGCGGGCGCAGATGTGGGACTCGGCAGGCGCCGGCGCCGCACCGTCGGTGGCAGAGTCGTCCCTGCGGGCCGCCGGCGCTTCCGCGGAGCCCGGTGAGGGAGCCGATGACGGCGGGCCCGGTGCCGAGCCGATGGCCGGCGACACGGTGAAGCCGATGGACATCGCGGTGGACGCGGACTCTCTCACGGTCACGCCCGATCCGGGGCTGCTGGCGGACACCGAGGCACAGCACTTCCCGCTCTACATCGATCCCACCGTGACGTGGGGGGAGGCGGAGTGAACCCTGCTGCGGTCGGACGGCTATGAGTCGTACGGCTGGGGCAACGGCGACGACAACCGGGGCAAGGGTGTCGGCAAGTGCGGTACCTGGAGCATCTACTACTGCGGGCCGGGCTACATGCAGCGCCTGTATTTCGAGTTCTCACCGGCAAGCCTCAAGGGCAAGAGAATACTGGACGCCACGTTCCGGGTCACCGAGCCGTGGGCATTCCAGTGCGACCCGAGATGGGTGCAGCTGTACCGGACCAACAACATCTCCTCGTCCACGACGTGGGCTTCGCGCCCCGCACACCTGGATCTGGTGGGTGACCGGAACGTCTCGGCGGGCCGTGGCTCGTCGTGCGACCCGGATACTCCAACGGCCCCGATCGAATTCAACGACGACCCGAAGGAGACTTACGAGAATCTCACCCCGACGGTGAAGAGCTTCGCCGACGGCAAGTTCTCGCGCCTGACATTGATGCTCAAGGCCAAGGACGAGACGGACACCGCGGCGTGGAAGCGGTTCCGCAACGACGCGGTCCTGGCCGTTGACTACGTGGGGCTGCCGGCCGTGCCGACCAGTCCGACGGTGGCGTCCTCGTGCGAGACGAACGCCTCGGATCCGGCGTGGATCTCCGATCCGACACCGAAGTTCAGCGCCAGGGTGCAGGCCGCTTCGGGGGGTGAGGGCGGGGCGAGTCTGCGGGCCCGGTTCTACGTGCAGCGCAAGACGGCCGACGGGTGGACGGTGGTGGCGACCGAGCCGATCCGGCCGTCGAGCGGCTACGTGGGGGACAACGCCCCGGTGACCGTTGATTCTCCGGTCACGCTGGCGCAGAACACCTCCTACCGCATGGCGGTGTTCACACGCTCCTACTACAACGACGGTGCCAGCGCCATCCAGAGTCACAGCACGGTGACGACGAAGGGCTGGTGCTACTTCACGATCGACTCGACCCGCCCGAAGGCACCGACGGTCACCGCCCCCGCCGGAGCGGTGTACGCGGTGTGCCCCGAGGACGGGGACGGCTGCGGTGAGGCGACGGGCGGCCCCGGCATCGCCGGCCAGTTCACCTTCACCAAGAACTCCTCCGACGCCAACGTCGTCGCGTTCGAGTACAAGCTCGCCACCGACAGAGCCTGGACGAAGGTAGCGGCGACGAGCACGCTCACCCGCTCGGTCAGACCCGCCCTCTCAGGCGTGCAGGTCCTGTACGTGCGGGCGGTGGACAGTGTGGGAAGTGGCCAGTCGGGAGAGACCACCGCGGTCCGCTTCAACGTCGCCGAAGGCGAGGGCCCCTCGGGGCTGTGGCACTTCGACGACTCCGCGCCCGGGTCGGGGGCGACGTTCGCGGCCGATGCGGGGACGGCCCCCGGCAGCCGGCACAACCTCACTCTGCGGGACGGCGCGGGCTGGTCTACGTTCTCCCGCACCGGTGAGGGCGGACGGTCGCTGTGGCTGAACGACACGACGAACAGCACCCAGCAGACCGGCTATGCGAATTCCGCGGGTCCGGTGGTGAATGCGCAGTCCTCGTTCACGGTGTCGGCCTGGGCCTATCCGACGGACGACACGGCGTTTCGAACGGTGCTGTCCCAGACCGGGAGTGACAACAAGGGATTCTCGCTGTACTACTCGCCGAACATCGGCCGCTGGGTGTTCCTGACGCACTGGTACGAGAACGGCACGCGTAAGCACATCGGCGCGAGCGCGGACGCGACACCGGGCATCACCCTGAAGACCTGGACGCATCTGGCCGGTGTCTACGACGGTGAGGCCCACACCCTCAGCCTCTTCGTGAACGGTAAGCGTCAGGGTGATCCCGTGCCGGTGCCGGAGGCGGGATTGCCGACCGTGGTGGACGGCGCCTTCCAGGTCGGCCGCGCGGGCACCACCAGCGGCACGTACAACAACTACTGGAAGGGCCGCGTCGACGAGGTCGCCACGTACCAGACGGCTCTGCCGGACGCCGAGGTTGCCAAGGCGGCCAAGCTGCTGAACGCGGACGAGAGCGCACGGGCGGTGGAACTCGTGGCGGCCTGGCAACCGCAGGGCAGCACGGGCACAGCCGCCCTCACGGACACCGTCAGCGGTTACGGCCGTGCGCTGCAGATGAACGGCGGTGCCGCGGTCACCGACGACGCGATCGTGCTGGACGGCGTCAACGACTCGATCACCACACCGGGACCGGTCATCGACGACCGGGAGTCCTTCACCACGACCGTCGAGGTCGAACTCGATCAACAGGCCCTGAACGCCAAGGCGAACGGCTACACGGCCCAGATCCTCGGGCAGCGCACCGCCGACGGGTCGGCCTGGGGGTTGTGGTACCAGCGCACCGGTGCCGAGGAGTACATCGACGAGGAGACCGGCGACCTGCTCACTCGTCCCGTGGGCTTCTGGCGCTTCGGCCGCCTCAACAGCGACGGCTCCTTCACCGCGGTCGACTCCGAGGAGGCGGCCTCCGGCGGTGCGGTACGCCTGACCGGGGTGTACGACGCCCAGGAGGGGACGATCCGGCTGTACCTCGCCTCCACGCAGAACGGACCGGACACCGCGTACACCGCAGTGATCGGCTCGGGCGAACTGGCCGGCGGCAAGGGCTTCGTCAACAGCACGTGGGGCCACTATCTGCCCGGTGAGGTCACGGACATCAGGATCTGGGTGGGTGCGGCCGAGGAGAACCAGGTCGGGCCGCTGGTCGGCGTCGCACAGGACGACGAGAACGACGACGTGTCCGGTTGACCTGGCGTGGTGGCCGATGCGGCGCACGCATGCAGCATCGGCCACCAGCCACCCAAGCACCACTGTGCACGGCGCGGCACCCGTGTGGGGCTGCTGATCATCCTTAGTCGCTTCGTGACCCTGATGGGGGTTGTCGGTGTTCAAAAGACGGGTGCCGCGCCGGCGGCGTTGGCATGAGCGGGGCAGATTCGGGCTGGTTCTGGCGGTGACCGTGGCAGTGACCGCGGGCGGGCTGACCCCTGTGGTCCAGGCGGCCGAGGCATCGCATGAGCTGAAGCCGTTGTGGGAGCGAAAGGTCAGCAGGACCGAGGCGGTGACCGGCCTCGGTGCCAAGGCGGAGAGGGACAGGGCCGCTGCCGCTCGGAAGAGGAACGAGGCCCAGGTCAAGACTGCGAAGAGCCAGCAGAAGGCAGCCTGGCCGCAGGGGGGTGAGGGCCGCCTGAACGTGACTGCCACAGGAAAGACCTCGGCCGCGCCCGTGGGCGGGCTGCCGGTCGCAGTCAGCGCTCCGAAGTCCGCGGAAGCGGCGAAGTCCGCGAAGCCATCGGCTGCGGGAGAAGCGCAGGTGCGTGTCCTGGGCCACCAGGCTGCGGTGCGCCTGGGGATCAAGGGCGTCGTGCTGTCGGCGAAGGCTTCGCAGGCCGGCGTCGCGGACATCCGCGTGGGATACGGCGAGTTCGCCTCGGCGTACGGTGGTAGCTGGTCGGGCAGGCTGGGGCTGGTCCGGCTTCCGGCGTGTGCCCTGACGACGCCTGAGAAGGCACAGTGCCGTACCACCACGAAGGTGGCGTCGGCCAACGACGTCTCGGAGCAGTCCGTCACCGGCACCCTCACCCTGTCGGCTTCCGCTTCCACGGTGCTGGCCCTGGCGGCGACCACGTCGGGTGAGTCGGCCTCGGGGTCGGGCACTTACACGGCCACCCAGCTGTCGCCATCGGCCACGTGGGAGGCGGGCGGGTCGTCGGGCGCGTTCACCTGGTCGTACCCGATGACAGTTCCCCCGGCCCCGGGCCCGGCCCCTTCGCTGTCCCTCGGGTACGACTCGGGTTCGGTGGACGGCAGGACGGCGTCGACGAACAATCAGTCCACCCAGGTCGGTGAGGGCTTCGAGCTGTCCGCGAACTCGTACATCGAGCGTACCTACGGGGCGTGTGACGAGGACGGGCAGACGGACAAGTCCGATCTGTGCTGGAAGATCGACAACGCCAGCCTGGTCCTGAACGGCAAGGCGTCCGAGCTGGTCAAGGACGACACCACGGGCACGTGGCGGCTGAAAGACGACGATGCCTCCACAGTGACGCTGTCGACCGACGCGGACAACGGCGACAACAACGGCGAACACTGGACCGTCACCGCCGGGGACGGCACCCGCTACGTGTTCGGCCTGAACAAACTTCCGGGAGCCGACACCGAACACACCAACTCGGTATGGACAGTACCGGTGTTCGGCGACGACGCCGGTGAGCCCGGTTACGACCAGGGCAGCACGTTCGCGGACCGTGCGGTGACGCAGGCGTGGCGGTGGAACCTCGACTATGTCGAGGACCTGCACGACAACGCGATGTCGTACTGGTACACCAAGGAGTCCAACTCCTACGCCAAGAACGACGCGAGCACAGCCACCGCTTCCTACACCCGGGGCGGCTACCTCACCAAGATTCTCTATGGGCAGCGTTCCGGTTCCTTGTTCACGGGGGTGACCGCGGGCAAGGTCGAGTTCTCGTATGCGGAGCGCTGCACTGCCTCCGACTGCTCGGAGCTGAAGGATTCCACGGCCCCGAACTGGCCGGACGTGCCCTTCGACTTCATCTGCGCGTCCGGCGAGGACTGCGACGTCATCAGCCCGTCGTTCTTTTCCCGGAAGCGGCTGACCCGGATCGACACGTTCGTGTGGTCGGCCGGCAGTAGCAGTTTTTCGCCGGTGGACACCTGGGATCTCACCCAGGAGTACCTGGACGGCGGTGACATCGGTGACACCACCGATCAGACCCTGACGCTCAAGAGCGTCAAGCACACGGGGAAGAACGGCACCGCGATCGACCTGGACCCGGTGACCTTCGCCTACGACATGCGGCCCAACCGGGTCGACGGCGATCGCGACGACATCCTGCCCCTGACCAAGCCGCGCATCCGCAAAGTCATCTCGGAGACCGGTGCCATCACCGACGTGACCCTCTCCGGGCAGGAATGTGTCCGGGGCGGCAGCATGCCGGCGGCCGAGGACGACAACAGCAAGTCCTGCTATCCGCAGTACTGGCACATCAACGGGGCCGAGGAAGCCTCGATCGACTGGTTCCACAAGTACCGGGTCACGGCTGTGGTCACCAGCGACCCCACCGGGCACGGCGCGACCATGGAGAGCCAGTACGCCTACTCCAAGCCGGCCTGGCACTACAACGACTCGCCGTTCACCCCGGCCGACGAGCGCACCTGGTCCCTCTGGCGAGGCTACCGCACCGTCACCGTCACCCAGGGAGCGGGCTCGAACCTGTCGAAGGTGACGTCGGTGTACCTGCAGGGCATGGACGGCGACCGCCTCCTGAACGCGGACGGCACCCTCGACCCCGACACCCGTCGCACCGCCACCGTGCCCGGGATCGGCTTCGACGGCCTGGACGTGGCCGATCGGAAGGACAGCGAACCCTACTCCGGTTTCCTGCGCGAACAGATCACCTACAACGGCGCCACTCCGGTCACGGTCACCGTCAACGACCCGTGGTCGAAGAAGACGGCCACGCAGCACAAGTCGTACGCCGACACCGAGGCGTACTACGTGCGCACCGGCAAGACGGCCACGCACACCTACCTGACCGCTTCGCGGTCCTGGCGTTCGGTATCCAGCAGCACCACGTACGACGACTACGGCATGGCCGTGAAGACCGACAACGCAGGCGACACGGCCAAGTCTGGCGACGAGACCTGCACCCGCACCTGGTACGCCCGCAACGACAGCCTGGGCATCAACTCCCTTACCTCCCGGGCCAGGACGGTGGGCAGGGCGTGCTCGGTCGGCGAGGCAGACCTCTCCCTGCCGTCCAATGTCGCTTCGGCCGGGGATGTCATCTCCGACATCGCGACCGTCTACGACAGTTCGACCGCCACGGCATGGACCGCGTCACAGACCCCGACCAAGGGCGAGGTGACCTGGACCGGCCGTGCCTCGGCCTACCCGGCTGGGGTGTCCGGCGGTGAGCGCAGCCCGTCCGCCTGGCAGACCGTCGGCAAGGCCACCTTCGACACGCTGGGCCGGATGCTGACCGCGACGGACGCGGGCAACAACACGACCAGGACCACGTACATACCCGCGGATACCGGCCCGGTCACCCGCATCCAGGTCAAGGACCCGAAGCAGTACAGCACTTACACCTACCTTGATCCGGGACGCGGCCAGCCGACGAAGGTGTTCGACCCGAACAACCGGACCACGGAAACGGCGTATGACGCGCTGGGCCGCACCACAGCGGTGTGGCTGGCCAACCGCATCCGCTCAGGCGGACAGAGCGCCAGCTACGTGTTCGACTACTCCGTCTCCAGCACCGCCCCCTCCTGGACCTCCACCGGGACTCTGAAGGCGGACGGCAAAACCTACTCCACCGGCTACACGATCTTCGACTCGCTGCTGCGCCCGCTGCAGACGCAGTCACCGGGTGCGACGAGCGGCCGGATCCTGACCGACACCCGCTACGACAGCCGCGGCCTGGCCTACGAGGCTTACGCCGACATCTTCGACACGGCCGCGCCGTCGGGCACGTACACGCAGGCCGAGTACGGGGAAACACCGAGCCTGACCAAGACCGGGTACGACGCGGCCGGGCGTCCGGTGACGAGCGCGTTCCTGGTCGGCGGGGTGCAGAAGTGGCAGACCACGACCACCTATACCGGTGACTCCACCGCGACCACCGCAGTCGACGGCGGCTCGGCCGCCCGCGCCATCACCGACGCCCTCGGCCGCACCGTCGAGACCCGCCAGTACGCCGGCACCTCGCCGGCGGACAGCGAGTACGGCGGCTCCGTCGGCGCGGACTACACCCGCACCCGCTTCACCTACACCCCCGACGGCAAACAGAAGACGATCACCGGCCCCGACAGCACGGTCTGGTCGTACACCTACGACCTCTACGGCCGTCAGGTCGCGACGAGCGACCCGGACAAGGGCACCACGACCACCGGCTACACGGCCCTCGACCAGGTGTCCTGGACCAAGGGATCCACCGGACAGGCGGTGGTCTCCGCCTACGACGTGCTCGGCAGGGTCACCGACACCTGGAAGGCCGCCACAGGCGCGGACCTGACCGATCCCACGGTGCTCGCCGCGCAGAAGACGGACGCCAACAAACTCACCCACCTCACCTACGACACCGTCACCTCCGGCAAGGGCCAGCCCGCCACCGCCACCCGCTACACGGGCGGAACCACCGGCAAGGCGTACACGCAGAGCGTCACGGAATACGACAGCCGCTACCACGTCACCGGATCCAGCCTCACCCTCCCGGCCGACGACCCGCTGGTGACCTCCGGCGCCCTCGCCTCCAACACGCTGAGCTTCACCGCCCACTACAAGACCGACGGCACCCTGGAGCAGACCACCGAGCCCGCGGCCGGCGGCCTGTCCTCCGAGACCATCAGCTACGACTACTCCGACCGCGGCCTGCCCACCACCCTCACCGGCGGCAACAAGGGCATCGTCCTGGGCACCACCTACACCGACCTGGCCCAGGTCTCCACCCTCAAGCTCGGCGTCTCCGAAGCGACCGGCACCAACAAGATCGACATCACCAACGGCTACGAGGACGGCACCCACCGCCTCACCCAGACCCAGGTCCGCGCCACCTCCCACGCCTACGACGCACTGAACCTGCACTACAACTACGACGACGCAGGCAACGTCACCAAGATCTCCGACACCACCACCCTCGCCGGCACCGGCAAAGCCGACACCCAGTGCTTCGCCTACGACGGCTACCAGCGCCTCACCGAGGCATGGACACCCACCGACGCCGACTGCACACCCGACCACCGCACCACCGCCAACCTCGGCGGCGCCGCCCCCTACTGGACCAGCTACACCTACAACACCGCAGGCCAGCGGGTCACCGAAACCACCCACGGCAGCAGTCCGACCACTACCACCTCCTGCTACAAGCAAGGCGCCACCCAGCCCCACACCCTGCTCGCCACCATCACCACCGGCACCTGCACCGGCGCCACCGCGACATACGACTACGACGCGGCCGGCAACACCACCAAACGCCCGGACGGCAGCACGACGCAGAAACTCGACTGGAACGACGAGGGGAAACTCTCCCGCCTGACCGAGGACCCGGGCGGCGCCGCACGCGCCACGGACTACATCTATGGCCCGGACGGCAGTCTCCTCATCCGCCGCAACACCGCGAGCGACGGAGAGACCGTCCTCCACCTCGGGGCCACCGAGGTCCATCTCAAGGCGGGCAAGAAGTGGGCCAACCGCTACTACACCTACGCCGGCTCCGTCATCGCCCTGCGCAGCAACCAGTCCGGCACGGAGAAGATCAGCTACCTGGCCGGTGACCGCCACGGCACCAGCACCACCGCCATCACCGCCGACACCCAGGCCCTGACCAAGCGCTACCTGTCCCCCTTCGGCGAAGACAGGGGCGCCCCCCTCCACGGTCCCTGGCCCGACGACAAGGGCTTCCTCGGCAAGAGCGCCGACACCGACACCGGCCTCACCCACATCGGCGCCCGCGAATACGACCCCGCCCTCGGCCAGTTCCTCAGCGTCGACCCGCTCCTGGAGCTCGACAAGCACCAGACCCTCAACGGCTACAGCTACGCCGCCCAGAACCCCGTGACCCACTCCGACCCCACCGGCATGGGCCTCGCATGCGGCGGAGCCGGCGGTGCGTCGGAGGGCTGCCCGACACGCCCCGATGGCTCGAAGGGAAACGGGCGCCCCAACGAAGCCGTCGTCGGACCACCCACGGTCAAGCACCCCTGCAACAGCAACTGCGGCACGGCCAGTACAAGCAGCTCCGGCCAGGCCATCGGTGGCGGACCCGAGCCGTCCCCATCCCCCCAAGCGGCGCCTGTACCGGGTCCCTACCCCGAACAGGGGCACGACCCGATGCTGACAGTGCTGAAGTTCATCGGCGCGGTCGCCCTACCGGACGTCAAGGCGGCGCAGGGGTGTGCCAACGACCCGGGGATCAGCATGGACTGCGGATCCACGCTCGGCGAGGTGCCCGTGCTGAAGTGGCTCAAGTTGCTCAAGCTCGGCAAGCTGAAGAAGGGCGAGGACGCCGTCGAAGACGCGGCCGATGCCGGGAAGAAGAGTGACGGCGCCGAAGTTCCCGGCTGCAAGTGCTTCCTGGCCGGTACCGACGTCCTCATGGCTGACGGAACAACCAAGGACATCGAGGACGTCAAACTTGGTGACGAGGTCCAGGCCACCGACCCTGAAACCGGACAGACCAGGCCACGCGAAGTTACCCGCCTCATCGTCACCGAGGACGACAAGCACTTCAATGACCTTTCCATCGCCACGGAAAACGGCGTCGAGGAACTGACGGCGACACACGAACACCCCTTCTGGTCCCCGTCCGAGGACGAATGGATCGAGGCCGGCGATCTCAACCCGGGCATGACCCTCCTCGCCGACGACGGCGACACGGTTATCGTGGTGGGCAACCGCGCCTACACGCAGCACGCGGTCACGTACAACCTCACTGTCGCGGACCTGCACACGTACTATGTGCTGGCGGGCGAGACTCCGGTCCTCGTTCACAACAGCAACTGCCCCGGCATCGGCCGCGAATTGATTGGTGGGCAAGAGCAGTTCCATATCATTCACGGTGACAGAACGGGTGGCGGTCATAAGTGGCCGGGACAGCCTGGGAAGACCGTGTTTCCGCGCGGTTGGGACACCGACAAAATTCTCGACAGCATTGTCGACGTGGCGACTAGTCCCAACAGCGTTAGGACGCAGCAGACAGGCCGAGCTGGAGCCCTGTACACGAGGAACGGGGATCCGTCGCGGTGGAAGGTTGAAGGAGTAGTGGACGGCGTGAACATCAGGGTCATTTATGAACCTGCAACGGACCGGATTGTGACCGGTTTCCCGTACCGGCCCTGATGGAGGCACCGTGGAAGCTGTAGAGTACGCCGCCAAGATCGAAGGACTACTAGAGGAATCTCCCATCACTGCGCCTTCGGTTGCAGTCGACGTGCGCGACCTTCTGACGGCCGGAGAGTTTGCCCTAGCTTTCGACACCATGTGCTCATGGATTTACGAGGACGAGTTGTCGATTAGCGAGGAGTACTACGAGCGGCTTGTCCGGCTGTCGGAAGATCTTGGATCTCGCGATCTCGTCACGCGAATGCGTGAGCTGGTAACGGGATGATCGAGTTCCCCGCCGCTTTAAATTGGGTCGCGTCGTGATCGTCTGATGCGACTCGGTTCGGAGTGAGCGACCGCAAATCTGAAGCCCCGCCAGGTACGTCCTGGCGGGGCTTCAGCGTGGGGTGACGGCAGTAATTGACGGCAACGTCAGCGGACGAGCGCGGCACAGGGTGGCGGTTCATCGCCGTCGGAGCGTGCCGTCTCGGTGGTCTCCCGGCCGACGAGTGCGGCGCCAAGGGCATCAATGGCGTTCCGCTGGAGGCGGAGCCTGACGTGGGCGTAGACGGTGGCGGTGACGCCGATGTGGGCGTGGCCGAGGAGTTCCTTGATCACGACGAGTTCGACGCCCTGTTCCAGGAGCAGGGGGGCGGTGGAGTCAGGGTCCTTGAGAAGTGCCGAGGTAGGGCGGTTCGCCTGCTGAGCCCCGGATGTGACGGCTTGTCGACTTCTGTCGGGGGCCACCCTGGACGCAGAACAGGCATGGCTGCTGGTGATCATGTGGGTGTCGAGTCCGTATGAGCACCGAGCGAGTCCATGCCTGCGCACCCATCTTCCCGCATGCCCTCATACCTCCGGCAACTGGGGGACGCCTCCGACCCAATCCCGCTGGAGACAGCGGCTGACTTGCGGAGTTTTCTGGCCACGGTGCCTGATCCGCGGGCCCGTCGCGGCATCCGCTATCCCTGGACGGCCCTGCTCACCGCCGCGGCTGCCGCTGTTCTGGCCGGCGCCGCCTCGGTCACGGCGATCGGTGAGTGGGTCGCCGACGCGCCGCAGCGCGTCCTGGCCCTGCTCGGGTTCCGCCCCGATCCGCTGACCGGACTGATCCGCCCGCCCCATGCCACGACCGTCCGCCTCGTTCTGGCCGTCGCGGACGGTGACGCTCTCGACCGCGCCATCGGAGCCTTCCTCCAGGAACGCAAGGCCCCGGCCCCGGGACGAAAGGTCATCGCCGTCGACGGCAAGACACTCCGCGGTTCCCGCACCGTCAGCCGGACGGCCACCGCCCTGATCGCCGCGATGACCCACAGCGGCGAGGTCCTCGCGCAACGACAGATCGACAGCAAGAGCAACGAGATCCCGGCCTTCGCCCCGCTCCTGGACGGCATCGACCTGACCGGTGCCGTCGTCACGGCGGACGCCCTGCACACCCAGCACGCCCACGCCGCCTACCTGCACGAACGCGGGGCTCACTACCTGGCCGTCGCGAAGCGGAACCACCCCGGACTGCATGAGCGCCTCCGCCGCCTGCCCTGGCGCGAGATCCGCCTGGACCACATCCAGCGCACCCGGGCCCATCACCGCCACGAGATCCGCCGCCTGAAGACCGCCGCCTTCACCCACATCGACTACCCGTACGCCCGCCAGGCCCTCCAAGTCGTGCGCTGGAGACGCGATCTGGGCACGGGCAAGCTGACGATCGAGCGGATCTACCTGGTCACGAGCCTGCCGCCCGGCGCGGCCGACGGAAGCGAGCTCGCGGCCTGGATCCGCGGCCACTGGCGCATCGAGAACCAGCTCCACCACGTCCGCGACCGGACCTTCCACGAGGACGCCTCAAAGATCCGCACCCACCACCTGCCCCGCGTCATGGCCGGCCCGCGCAACCTCGCCATCGGCGTCCACCGCCAGGACGGCCACACCAACATCGCAGCCGCACTCCGCCGCACCGCCCGCGACCACCTGCGGCCGCTCACCGCTCTCGGCCTGGCATGACGAACCCGGATACAAGATCACTTCTCAAAGACCCTGGCGGTGGAGTGCCGGAGGTCGTGGAAGCGGACGCGGCGGAGGCCGGCCTTGCGGAGGAGCGTGGTGAAGGCGCGGGTGATGTTGGTCAGGTCGATCGGTCGGCCCTGGTCGGTGGTGAACACGTGCCCGTCGTGCTGCCATGTGGTGCCCGCGGCCTCACGCTCGCGCTGCTGCTGCTCGTGGTGGAGCTTCAGCGACTGGAGGCAGGGTGTGGGGAGGGCGATGCAACATTCAGAGGCGCGGGTCTTGGTGGGCAGCGCGGTGAGCCCGCCTGCGGCGGTGCGCTGAAGGGTGCGGCGGATGGCGGCGGTGCCTGCGTCGAGGGCGAGGTCTGTCCAGTGCAGGCCGAGGAGTTCGCCCTTGCGGAGTCCGGTGTGGAGGGCTAGTTCGAACAGGGCGTGCAGCCGGTGGCCTTGGGCGGTGGTGAGGAGCTGGCGGGCTTCGTCGGCGGTGAGGGGTTCGAAGCGTCGGGGCCTCGGGGTGCCGGTGCGGACGTTGCGCGGGATCTCCTCTTCTCGGACGGCGTGCTCCAGGGCGGACTTGAGCACGGAGTGGATGTAGGTGAGCGTCAGCGGGGAGAGCGGCTTGCGGCAGCACTGGCAGGTGGTGCGGAGCTGGTTGAGCCAGGTGCGGACACCTTGGCGGTGAGCTTCTTCCGACCCAGCCCGGGGACGAGGTAGTCGTTCACGCAGGCGGTGCAGTGGGTCTGGCTGTTCTCCTGGAGGCGGTGGACGGCGACGTTCTCCAGCCAGTACGCCAGGTACGCGGCCACGCTGCCCTGCGCGGAGGGCACGGGGAGGTCGCGGTTGCTGGCGGTGATCTTCTCGGTGAGCTCGACCGGGGCGTCTTTGCGGGTGGTGCCGTAGACGCGGACGCGCTTGCGGGTGAGCTGTACTGCCGCCGCACGCCCGCCGAGGCCCGGCCCTTCTTCACAAAGCCGGGTTCGTCCACCATCAGCACACCCCCGTCGGCGCCGAGGTGATCGCCCATGCAGGCGCGTAGGTCGTCACGGACCACATCGATATCCCAGCGGGCACAGCGCAGCAGATGCCGCATCGGTCCCGGCCGGACATGACCGGCCTGTTCGGCCGGCTGCCGGCAGTTCTTCCGCTGCCCACACACCAACCAGTGATCACGCGGTGGCCGTACCCCTTCCCAGCTGGGGCCACCGCAAAATCGCGGAACCGGACTGGAGCATGAGGCGCTCTCGGGAAGCGACTCGTCCTGCGCCCCTCATGTACCTGTCGTGTCGTCAGGTAAGTCAGCATCTGATCAGCATCAGTCCCCGGACGTTTCGAGACGGCTGTCCGAACAGGCGCCTGGTCGGCGGCGCCACAACAGCCCGGTTCGCACAGAACAGAAACGCAGGCAGGGAGCCTCCTCGCCAGAATGAACGATGTTTTTCACCATCTTCGACTCCGACGTGTGCCCGTGTACAGTGAAGACCGCCCTTGACCTGCACAAAGCAGGCAGGGAGCCGTCTTCCAGGAGTCCAAAGTGCTGCGTACTCTGTTCAAGTCCAAGATCCATCGCGCCACCGTCACCCAGGCCGACCTGCACTACGTGGGATCCGTGACGATCGACGCCGAGCTGCTCGACGCCGCCGATCTGCTGCCCGGTGAGCTCGTGCACATCGTCGACATCACCAACGGGGCGCGGCTGGAGACGTACGTCATCGAGGGGGAGCGCGGGTCCGGGGTGATCGGGATCAACGGAGCCGCCGCCCATCTCGTCCAGCCCGGTGATCTGGTGATCATCATCAGTTACGCTCAGGTGACCGACGCCGAGGCACGGGCGCTGGAACCCCGGGTGGTGCACGTGGACGGTGACAACCGCATCGTGTCCCTGGGGGCCGACCCGTCCGAGCCGGTGCCGGGGTCGGACCAGGAGCGCAGCCCGGGGGCCGTCACCACGGCCTGACCGGCGCAGACCGAGGCAGGGGCGTGACGTGACCATGGGTGACATCGAGATCCGTGACGACCGGGCGGCGGGTCGGCTCGAGGCGGTGGCGGACGGCGGGGTCGTCGGGCGGATCGAGTACTTCGTCCTCGACGTCCCCGAGCGCGCGCTCGTGCCGGTGCACACCGTCGTCGAGCCCGCCCACGAGGGCAAGGGCATCGCGGGCTCCCTCGCCCGCGAGCTCTACGCCACCGCCGCCCGCGAGGACAGCGCCGTCGTCCCGCTCTGCCCGTACGTCGCCAAGTGGGCCGAGCGCCACGCCGACGACGCCCCGCCGGCCGGGCCGGAGCTGATCCCGGCGGCGAAGGAGTGGCTGGCGGCGCATCCGGGGCGGTTCTGAGGTCCGCGTCGGCATGACGCACGTCGTGTGCCACCTGCGGGACGGCGACCGCGTCTTCGAGACGTACCGGACGACCCGGCGCGGCGTGGAGGCGATGGACCACGGCTACGCGCTCATGGATCTCACCGTGTACGGCCGCCAGGAGCTGTGGGAGGACTCGCCCTCCGGCCGGCCCACCGTTCCGGGCGCGCCCGTCGATGCCGTCCGGCCGCGGAGCGACGGACGCCCCGTCCCCCAGGGGTCGCGCACCGAAGCCGGCCGCTCCGACGCCCTCCCCCCTCCGCCTGACGCTCCGCCCCGGACCGGAGCCACCCGGCCCCCGGCCGTCACCCGGGCGGGTGACTGGAGAGGCGCCCGTCGGGTAGGCGGGGGAGTAGTCCAGAGCCGACGTCGACCGACAGGCCGGAGGACACGCGCCATGACGAACCCGTATCCGGACCCCGTCCCGCCGGGCCCCACTCCAGGGCCCACTCCGGGCCCGGACCCCTCGCACCCCGAGCCCTACCCCGACCCGGTGCCCTCACCCGAGCCGCCTCCCGGCCCGGCCCCCACCCCTCCGCCGCCGGGCCCCGGTCCGGAGCCGGCCCCGCAGCCGCCGGGCCCGGGACCGCAGCCGCCCCCGCCGCACCCGGGTCCCCCCGAGCCGTCACCGTCGCCGATCCCGCCGGGCCCCGAGCCGGTGCCGGATCCGGAACCCGGTCCGCCGCTGAGCTGACACGGCCGTCACGACAGGAAGGGCGGTGGACGACCGAGAGGCCGCCCACCGCCCTTCCCGTCCGTCCTAGTACTCCAGTGCGGTTTCGTGATCTATCCAGCAGGTTCGTCGGCGGCTCGTCGTTTGTAGTGGCTGCGTCGGGCTGTTGCCTGGTGGCGTCTGCGCCAGTTGGACCAGTGCAGCAGCCTGGTCGCTGACAGGGCCGGCGGGGTGAAGACGGCTGCGAGCAGGTGACGGATCTCCGGGACGGTCAGCTTGATCGGGTCGCGGCTGCGGGCGGGGTGGCGCGATTCCGCGGACGTGGTGGGGGCCGTGCCGGCGGCGAGGGCGGTCAGGAAGGCCAGGGCGAGCATGGCGAGGGTGATGTGCCGGTGCCATGAGGTCCAGTGCCTGACCTGGTAGTGGTCGAGTCCGACCTGGCCCTTGGCGGCCTGGAAGCACTCCTCGATGCTCCAGCGGACACCGGCCACCCGGACCAGCTCCGCAAGAGGAACCGCGGAAGGTGACCAGCACAGGTAGAAGGCGAGTTCGCCGGTGGTGCGGTTGCGGCGGATCAGCAGGTGTCGGTGTTCGTCGGTGCCGGTGTGGATCCAGGCCCAGTCATAGTGGCGTGGGCCTTTCGCGCC